>NZ_JBDFXP010000011.1:0-121914 GCF_040911965.1 Phocaeicola sp. RTP21359st1_B8_RTP21360_211022 | reverse complement strand
AGCTCCTTGTTTTATGTGTTGAAAAAGGATGCTGCCATCACTTTCTCATACTTCTCCATCTAAAACTTACAACTGATCCCAAGTTTTCAAACTGAGCCAAGAATATCTTATGGTGAATATACAAAACAAAAATCGCAATCATCAGTTTTCCAATGATTGCAATTACATCTTGTACTCGAAGCGGGACTTGAACCCGCACAGCCGCAATGGCCAAGGGATTTTAAGTCCCTCGTGTCTACCGATTCCACCATTCGAGCATCCTCGACGAGAGAGAGCGGAAAACGAGACTCGAACTCGCGACCCTAACCTTGGCAAGGTTATGCTCTACCAACTGAGCTATTTCCGCGTTTTGTTTTAACGCGGTGCAAAGATAAGCCATTTTATAATACCAACCAAACTTTACACCCATTTTTTTATTCACAATCGTAAAATTCCCTCTATTTCGGTCAATTCTGCATCAGTAAAGGCCAAATTATCCAACGCATGAAGATTATCTGCCAGCTGTTTTACAGAACTTGCCCCCACAATAACAGAGGTCATCCGTTCGTCTTTCAACACCCATGCCAATGCCATCTCAGCCAAAGTCTGCCCACGGCGTACAGCCACCTCATTCAGCCGACGTGCTTTTTCCACTTTATCTTCTGTCACTTGGTCTACTTTCAAAAACCCAGTAGCACGAGCCGCACGAGAGTGCTCCGGAATACCATGCAAATATTTATTGGTCAGCAATCCTTGTGCCAAAGGCGAAAATGCAATAAAGCCGGAGCCTTGTTCAGCGGCCAACGGCAATACCTCCTCCTCCACAGCACGATCAAACATACTATAACGATATTGGCTGATCAAACACGGCACACCGGCACTTCTCAATATTTCATAAGCCACCTTTGCCTGCATAGGCGGATACTTTGAAATACCCACATACAATGCTTTTCCTTGCTTCACTATATCAATCAACGCTTGCATCGTTTCCTCAACCGGGGTCACGCCATCATAACGGTGACTATAGAATATATCAAAGTAATCCAAACCGGTACGACACAAGCTTTGGTCGATACTGGCCATTAAATTCTTACGCGAACTGTTTCCCCCATAAGGTCCATTCCACATTTCGTGTCCTGCTTTTGAGGAAATAATCAATTCATCACGGTAACCTTGGAAATTCTCCTTCAGAATTTTACCGAAATTAATCTCAGCACTTCCCGGAACAGGACCATAATTATTAGCTAAGTCAAAATGTGTAACCCCGCTATCAAAAGCATATTTAATCATATCGGTTGCTACACCAAAATCGTCCACACTACCAAAGTTATGCCACAAACCTAAAGAGATACGAGGTAAAAGCAAGCCGCTATTTCCGCAGTATTTGTACTGCATTTTGCTATAACGGTCTGCCGAAGGTTGATATTTCATGCTATTACGTTTTACAATTATTTCTATCTACCTAAAAGGCTTCGTTCAGCCTGTTCCATGACTGAGAAATTAAATCCGTCCACTACTTGCCGCATCAAGCTTTCGATCCTGTCATTACACAAATTACCGATACTACCCTCATGAGTATGATGCACCTTCTTGTCATGGGTGAACTTGCCGGCTTCTATGTCCAGGCCAACCTTTTTATAAGCATCACGGAACGGCATACCTTCAGACGCCAAACGGTTGACCTCTTCCACACTAAAGATATAAAGGTAACGGTCATCATCCAGAATATGTTCGTTGATTTTAATTTTGTCCATAATATAGGCAGCCATTTGCAGACATTCCTTCAACTCCCGGAACGCAGGCAAGAAAACTTCTTTTATAATCTGCAAATCACGAAAATACCCCGAAGGCAAATTATTCATTATCATCATAATCTGCTGAGGAAGAGCCTGCAGCTTGTTGCATTTTGCCCGTGTCAATTCAAAGACATCAGGGTTCTTTTTATGAGGCATTATACTGGAGCCGGTAGTACATTCATCCGGAAGTTTTACAAAGCCAAAGTTTTGGCTACTGAACATACAAGCGTCAAAAGCCATTTTAGAAACTGTCCCGGCAATAGAAGCCAAAGCAAAAGCCACATTACGTTCCATCTTACCACGCCCCATCTGCGCATACACCACATTATAATCCATCGAATCAAATCCCAACAAGCGGGTGGTCATCTCACGATCGAGCGGAAAAGAAGAACCATACCCGGCAGCAGAGCCCAACGGATTGCGGTTGCACATTTTGAATGCAGCCTGCAGAAACATCATATCATCCACCAGACTCTCAGCATACGCGCCAAACCACAAGCCAAATGAAGAAGGCATCGCTATCTGCAAATGAGTGTAACCCGGCATTAACACATCCTTATATGTATTGCTTTGAGAAATCAGCACATGAAAAAGTTGCTCCACCTCTTCGGCCACTTCTTTTAATTCCGCACGAGTAAACAGCTTCAAATCCACCAACACCTGGTCATTGCGTGAACGTCCACTATGAATTTTCTTTCCGACATCTCCCAACTTACGCGTCAACATCAATTCTACTTGCGAGTGTACATCCTCTATACCATCCTCTATTACAAACTCTCCCTTTTCGGCAGAAGCATAGATATTCTTTAATTCCGCTAATAGCATTTCCAATTCTCCGGCTGTAAGCAAACCGATACTTTCCAACATGGTGATATGTGCCATTGAGCCCAATACATCGTGTTTAGCCAGATAAAGATCCATTTCACGGTCACGTCCTACAGTAAAACGATCTATCTCCTCATTTACCCGGACATTTTTTTCCCAAAGTTTCTGTGCCATATTTGTCTTTATTTTTAATAAGGAATCATCGATAACATCTCAGCCAGTTTATCCACACCATCCTGTAAAGGTTTAGCAACCATCGCCTTCATAAACATATTCACTTCTGCACGAATAGTTACTTTCAGTTTTGCCTGCCCAGCCTCTACAGGCAAAATCTGAATCCACAAATTCATAGGGACCGGAGATTTTTCACTTTCGAATTTAACACATTTATAAGGTTCACGTTCTATAATACGCAAAGTAATGCTTATGCCTTGTACCGTAAAACTTAAAGAGTCACTGTCGAACTCCATACCTTGTACCTTGTCGGCCAATTTATCACGTACAGATTCCAAGTTACTTAAATCCGACAACTTATTAAACACCTGTTCCTGACTATAAGGAACATATTTCACACCACTCTCAAATTGTGCCATAATACCTGCTCTCTAAAAACACGAAAAGAACAATCCGGAAATCCATAAAAATTCCCGAACGGTTCTCTTCATATTATATTTGTTTTAAAACTATAACTTATTTGCCTGCCTCCCAATGAGCCGGATCCTTTCTCCAATTATCCAAAACCGGAACATCCTCTTCATTAATATATCCGGTCTTCAAGGCTGAATCCAATACAGCTTCATAATTAGTCAGAGTAACCAAGTTCACTTTTGCTTCCTTGAACGCTTCAATTGCCACTGGGAAACCATAAGTAAATGCAGCGACCATACCAATCACTTCACATCCGTCACGACGGATAGCTTCAACAGCTTTCAAACTGCTGCCGCCAGTTGAAATCAAGTCCTCAATAACTACGACTTTCATACCAGGACGAAGTTCACCTTCAATCAGGTTTTCCAAGCCATGGTCTTTTGGAGTAGAACGAACATACACAAACGGCAGATTCAACTCTTCAGCCACCAAAGCTCCTTGAGGGATAGCCCCTGTCGCCACACCGGCAATAGCATCTACCTGACCGAACTTCTCCAGGACAATACGGCTAATCTCAAGTTTCACAAAATTACGAAGAGAAGGATACGAAAGAGTTTTGCGGTTATCACAATAAAAAGGCGACTTCCAACCGGACGCCCAAGTAAAAGGATTAGCCGGCTGCAACTTGATAGCCTTAATCTTCAGTAATTTCTCTGCGAATAATTTTTCTAAAGTCTTCATAACTCAACTATATCTGATAAATATTGTGCAAAAATATAGAAATACATCGAGATAATGAAAAATCGGACAAGGTATTTTTCTAAAAAATAGTTGTTGTTATCAGGATTCCCCTGCCAATGCCAAAGTAAGCACACTGATACGTAATCCGGGTATGCCACGAAAGGCATCAGCGCAAGAAACAACCGTAGCCCCTGTTGTCAGCACATCATCCACCAACAAAAGATGCTTTCCTTCCAAGCTGTCAGGGAAAATACAGGCAAACAAATTTCGCACGTTTTCCCATCTTGCATATTGTCCTTTATGCGTCTGTGTGTCAGTATACCTGCTTCTTATCACAACTTTAGTATCCATAGGAATACCTGTCACCACCGAAACTCCTCTTGCCAGGCATTCGCTTTGGTTATACCCCCTTAAACGTTTTTTACGTTGATGCAACGGAACAGGAACAATCAAATCTATCCCATCAAAAAAATGAGAACACATAAGTTCAGATGCCATCATCCGCCCCATCACTTCACCCACTTCTTGATTACCATGATATTTCAGTTCGTACAACAACTGTCGGACATTTCCTCCCTTTGCATAATAAAGAAAAGAGGTGGCATGCTCCACCGGTATTTTTCCCCAGAAATTACATTCTACAATATTATCTTTCCGTAAATGAAATTGAGTACGCGGAAGCCCCGACAAGCATTTCAAGCAAAGCACTCTCTCCCCTGATATAAGCTGCCGCCCACAAAGCAGACAACTATGAGGGAAAAATAAATTCCAAAGATCAGTCCAGATAGACATCATCTTCTCCGGTTTGTTTCACACAACGGCAAACAGCCTCCATTTCAAATCCTCTACCAACTGCAAAACGAATCAATTTCCCATTCCGTTCGTATTCCGTACATGCTTTCACACTTCTTCTTTTCTGCTCGATCAAACCAGATAGTATCTCCATATATTCCCGCTCATCTACTTCCTCCAATCCTTTGGCTATAACATCCGCAGGGATTTTCTTCATGCGCAAAGCCTGGCAGATTTTCACTCTGCCCCATTGGTTAAAGCGATATTTATCGCGAACAAAAGCCGAGCAAAAACGCTTCTGGTCAATGTATCTCTCATCCTGCAAATGCCGAACGATTTTCTCCATCATTTCCGGAGTGGCTCCCCATTGTGATAATTTAGCCTCTACATCTGCTACACAACGCTCCATTAAAGAGCAATAAGCTTCTGCCTTATACCTCAAATCATTCTCACTTAATTCTCCCTTCATCTTATTTCTCCGCTTTTATCATTCTATCATTTTGAAAGAGATCTTTTCTCAATTTTATATTTTTGTATTCCAAACCAGCCAACATATCCACCGTTTCCCGACCGTATTCCTGATTAATTTCAAAATAAAGCCTTCCACCAGACACTAGCATATCCCTACCCAATTCTGCTATTTTCCGATAAAACAGCAACGGACTATCATCCGGCACAAACAAAGCCAATTCCGGCTCCCATTCCAAGACATTAGCACTCATATCCGCCCTCTCCTTTTCTGTAATATAAGGTGGATTGCTGACAATGACATCAAACCGCTCACCTGCAGGAGAAACAAGCAGCACATCCCTTTGCTCAAGAGTTACACGAACACCGTTCCGCCTGCAATTACGTTCCGCAACTTGCAACGCCTTTTCTGAAACATCCCATGAAACGACCTCCGCCTCTTCCAAATTCTTGGCCAAAGAGACAGCGATGCAGCCGCTCCCCGTACCAATATCCAATATTCTAACCCCACCATACTTATGCTCCCGTATAATCCAGTCTACCAACTCCCCTGTTTCCGGACGTGGAATCAATACATGTTTATTCACTTCAAAAGTAAGGCCATAAAATTCTTCCGTACCTATTATGTATTGAATAGGTTCCAGTTTTTGCAGACGAACCAGAATATCATCCAGCTGTTTCCGCTCATTCACCGAAAAAGTAGTATCTTTGCCTGCATACAATTCAACAACAGACATGCCGAAGACTTGTGTAAGCAGCAATTTAGCCATAGGCACAAGTTCTGAATCAGGGTAATATCCCTGCAAGGTTTGTTTTATGTAAGATACAACAGGATTCATAGTGTCATTTTATATGCAAAAGTAAGAATTTAAACAAGATCGTTATGACAAAAGATGAAAAATATATTTCCCGTTGCCTGCAACTGGCATACAACGGACTTTGTAACACAGCCCCTAATCCGATGGTAGGTGCTGTCATTGTATATCACGACACCATTATTGGAGAAGGCTACCACATCCGTTGCGGAGAGGCACATGCCGAAGTAAACGCCATACGTTCCGTTAAAGACGAAAATCTTTTGAAGGAATCAACCATATACGTAAGTCTGGAGCCATGCTCCCATTATGGAAAAACCCCTCCCTGCGCCGACCTGATTATAGAGAAGAGAATCCCCAAAGTCGTAATAGGCTGCATAGACCCGTTTTCCCAAGTAGCCGGCAGAGGCATCGAGAAACTGCGCAAAGCCGGCATTGAAGTAACCGTAGGCGTCTTAGAAGAGGAATGCCGGCACCTGATAAGACGCTTCATAACATTCAACACGCTCAAACGCCCATACATAACCTTAAAGTGGGCAGAATCCGCTGATGGCTTTATCGATATAAACCGCACAGGAGGAAAGCCGATCATACTTTCCAATCCGCTGACCAGCATGCTGGTACACAAAAAACGCGCCGAACATGACGCTATATTAGTAGGACGACACACGGCATTACTTGACAATCCCTCCCTATCCACCCGGAATTGGTACGGCAAGCATCCCGTGCGTCTGGTAATAGATAAAGATTTGACATTACCCCGAGATTTGGAACTTTTCAACGGCAAAATAAAGACATTCGTGTTTACCCGGGAATCCCCCTGTCAGCCAAACGCATTAACAGAATATATATCGTTGGATTTCAACAAAGATATCCTGCCGCAAATAATGGAAGTATTATATCAGAAAAAAATACAATCACTCCTAGTAGAAGGCGGAAGTATTTTATTACAGTCTTTCATAGACTCCGGCTTATGGGATGAAGCCTTCATAGAAAAGGCTCCACTACGCTTAAACAATGGAATACAGGCACCTTCTATTCAAAAAAAACACTTTAAACTGAATAAAATATACTTTGGAAGAGAAATAATGCATGCCGTCCATTCACAAATTCAAAGATAAAATGTGGCTGATTGACCGAGAAAAAGGGCTGGTTTATCTATAAATTAATATAAAACTTGTCCCAAAACTTCTATATAGAAAAAAATCTTCCTACTTTTGCGACTTGTAACAATAGACTCATTTGCAAATGAAAATAAAGTTTTTGACTGTCATCACAAGTCTGCTTGCTGCGGCTTTTATGATTACATCTTGCTTGGACGACAACGAAGTAGAAACAGAATATAGTTCAGAATCAAGCATTACCTCTTTTGCTATAAAAGATAAAATTGAAACTCAATATACCGAAAAGGTTAATGGCAAAGACACAACGCTGACATTCACCGTTGATGGTACCAAATACCCTTTTGCCATCGACCAAGGCACAAGACATATCTACAACGTAGACTCCCTGCCAGTCGGTACAGACATCAGCAAAGTCGTAGTCAGCATAAAATCAGACGGTATTGGCATTTTTATTGTCGCTGAGGACAAAGATTCGTTGTGGAATGATACCGACTCCTTGAATTTCGAAAAGCCTGTCCAATTTAAAGTTATGGCGATGAGCGGAGTCTATGGACCTATTTATAAAGCCGAGATTAATGTACATAAACAAGTTCCCGACTCATTGCAGTGGAGCCATAGAGGAAGTAGTTTCGACAACACTATCCAAGCACAGAAAGCAGTCACATTAGGGGATTATATTTATGTTTTCGCACAGCAAGACAATGGCGCCGCTGTTACAAGCACCCACATCAATGACGGAAAAACCTGGACGTCCTTACAGGCTTTACCTGAAAATATGCAAAATGCGGACTATTCTTCTGTCATGGCATGGGGAAACCAATTATACATACTTGCCGACAATGACCTGTACTGCTCCTCTGACGGAAAAAGCTGGAGCAAGATGGGCACTAACACCAAATTCGAGAAGCTGATTGCCGGTGTTCATTCAGAACATAACTGCAAATTGTACGCCATAGACACCAACAATCATTTTATGGAAAGTACGGATGCTCTGGTTTGGGATACTAATGGCGAGGTTCCGGCCAATTTCCCGAAAAATCAGTTATCATACACAGCTTACCCGTTGGTAACCAATAAATTCATAGACCGTATGGTACTAATGGGAGAAAATCCCATTGCGACCGACACGACCTCTACTGTATGGACCAGACTGACTACAGAAGACAGTTGGGCAGATTATCCTACAGCCGCATACGATAGTTTTTATTGTCCCAAGCTGGCTAATATAGCCATGATTCATTACAACGACCAATTATACGCTTTCGGCGGTCCGGGTAAAAGTTTCGGTAAGGACATTCCCGCTTTCAGCCGATTCTACGGATCAACGGATCAAGGCGTTACATGGAAACCTGTTTCAAGATATGTATTCTTCCCTACAGAATTCACTGATCTATACAACCAGGCAGACGGCAACTATTCTTATGTTGTAGACAAGAATAACTTCTTGTGGATTATATGGAGCCGAAGCGGAGAAGTATGGAGAGGACGAATCAATAAGTTGGGATTCGATTCCAAGGAATAAAGTCAAAGAGAGTCATATAAAATAGATTGCGACATGCCATATAGAGAGCAAATAGACAAAAGCCGTATACCTGCCCATGTAGCCATTATAATGGATGGAAATGGAAGATGGGCTAAACAACGTGGACAGGCGCGCAGCTTCGGACATCAAGCCGGTGCAGAAACTGTACACATCATAGCAGAAGAAGCGGCTAGACTGGGAGTCAAATACTTGACACTATATACTTTCTCTACCGAAAACTGGAATCGTCCGGTAGATGAAGTCGCTGCTCTGATGAGTCTTCTGATGGACTCCATTGAAGAAGAAACTTTCATGAAAAACAACATCAGTTTTCGCATTATCGGTGATACGGCAAAGTTACCGGTAGAAGTTCTGGAACGATTGAACCAATGCATTGAACGCACCTCAATCAATACTGGTATGTGTCTGACACTTGCTTTAAGCTACTCTTCCAAATGGGAAATAACAGAAGCGGTAAGACAAATAGCGGCCAAGATTCAAAACGACAAACTAGCCATTGAGGACATCGATGACAATTTGATAAGTGCACATTTAAGTACAAACTATATGCCCGACCCGGATTTGCTTATACGTACCGGAGGAGAAATCCGCCTTAGCAACTATCTGCTTTGGCAATGTGCTTATTCCGAACTATATTTTTGTGAAACGTTCTGGCCGGACTTCCGCGAAGAAGAATTTTGCAAAGCCATTTATGATTATCAGAAAAGAGAACGCCGTTTCGGCAAAACCAGTGAACAAATATAAAGTTAGATAAAATGCTATATCGTATTTCACTTATACTATTAACGCTTACATGCCTATTTTGCTTTTCAACAGGCAGTTACGCCCAAGAAGCAAACGTAGAAGAAAACGACAATCCAGTCATACTTTATTCCGGAACGCCCAAGAAGTATGAAATCGGCGGAATCAAAGTAGAAGGCGTAAAAAACTATGAAGATTATGTATTGATCGGACTTTCAGGACTATCGGTAGGACAGACCATTGTTGTTCCGGGAGATGACATCACCACAGCTGTAAAACGTTATTGGCGACACGGACTGTTCTCGGATGTACAAATCCTAGCTGAAAAAATTGTTGGAGACAAGATCTATTTAAAAATCATCCTGGCCCAACGTCCACGTATTGCCGACATTCGTTACCACGGCGTAAAGAAAAGCGAGCGTGAAGATTTGGAAGCCAAACTAGGTTTGGTAAAAGGAAGCCAGATTACTCCCAACTTGATAGACCGTGCTAAAATATTAATCAAGAAACATTTCGATGAAAAAGGTTTTAAAAACGCCGAAGTGACCATCGTAGAGCGTGATTTGGCTGACAATAAGGACCAAGTGGATGTTGATGTGATGATTGACAAGAAAGAAAAGGTAAAAGTCCACAAGATCACCATTGACGGCAACACCGTGTTAAGTGACAAGAAGTTAAAACGCGTCATGAAGAAGACGAATGAGAAAAACAAACTTGTCAACCTTTTCCGTACCAAAAAATTCATTGAAGAGAAATACGAAGAAGACAAACAGCATATCATCGACAAATACAACGAATTAGGTTACCGCGACGCACAAATTGTTGTGGACAGTGTTTCTCCGTACGATGACCGTACCGTCGACGTGTACATGAAAATAGAAGAAGGTGACAAATACTATCTGCGCAACGTGACCTGGGTAGGTAACACCATTTATGCTTCGGACTGGCTGAACGAACAGCTCCGTATGAAAAAGGGAGATGTTTATAACCAGAAATTAATGACCGAGCGTCTGACCGGTGATGAAGATGCTATCGGTAACTACTACTATAATAAAGGATACGTTTTCTATAACCTTGACCCCGTAGAAGTAAACATAGACGGCGACTCCATTGATTTGGAAATGCGTATTCAGGAAGGTCCTCAGGCCTCTATCAGCAAAGT
The DNA here is from genome assembly GCF_040911965.1 of Phocaeicola sp. RTP21359st1_B8_RTP21360_211022. Classification (NCBI taxonomy): domain Bacteria; kingdom Pseudomonadati; phylum Bacteroidota; class Bacteroidia; order Bacteroidales; family Bacteroidaceae; genus Phocaeicola; species Phocaeicola sp. RTP21359st1_B8_RTP21360_211022. Next base: position 111,340 of record NZ_JBDFXP010000011.1, on the reverse strand, counting down.
GCGTATCAACGGTAACGACCGTTTGTATGAAAACGTAGTACGCCGTGAGTTAAGAACCAAGCCGGGAGACCTGTTCAGCAAAGAAGCATTGGAACGTTCTTATCGTGAGATAGCCCAAATGGGACACTTCAACCCTGAAAATATCCAGCCGGATGTACAACCGGACCCGACCAACGGTACGGTAGACATCAACTGGAACCTGGAGTCCAAAGCAAACGACCAGGTAGAATTCTCGGCAGGTTGGGGACAGACCGGTGTTATCGGTAAATTAAGTTTGAAGTTCACGAACTTCTCTATGGCCAACTTGTTCCATAAGAGTGACAACTACCGCGGATTCCTGCCACAAGGTGATGGACAGACATTAACCATCAGCGGACAGACCAACGGTAGTTATTACCAGTCATATAGTGTATCGTTCTTTGACCCATGGTTTGGCGGAAAACGTCCGAATTCATTCTCTGTTTCGGCTTTCTACTCCATACAGACAGATATCAGCAGTAACTACTATAACTCAGCTTATATGAATAATTACTACAATTATTACAGCGGTTATGGAAATTATTATGGCGGATATAATAACAACTACGAGTCTTTTTATGACCCCGATAAATCTATCCAGATGTATGGAGCATCTATCGGTTGGGGTAAGCGTTTGAGATGGCCGGATGACTATTTTACCTTGTCAGCCGAACTTTCTTACCAGCGCTTTATTTTGAAAGACTGGAGCTACTTGTATATCAAGTTGAACAACGGAGAATACATGTCAACCGGTAATTGCAACAACCTGAGTTTGAATCTGACTTTGGCACGTAACTCTACGGATAACCCGATTTTCCCGCGTCGCGGTTCTGAATTCTCGGCTTCCGTACAGCTGACTCCTCCGTACTCATTGTTCAGTAACAAGGACTACTCGGTATACGGTAAAGATGATTATGATGAAGCGGCAAGTATGTTCAACTGGATTGAATACCACAAATGGAAATTCAAATCAAAGACCTATACCGCTCTTACAGGAGGTCAGAAATGTCCGGTTATCATGACACGTGCAGAGTTCGGTTTGCTGGGTCACTATAACAAGTACAAGAAATCACCTTTTGAAACATTCTATATGGGTGGTGACGGTATGACAGGCTATAGCACCAGCTACGCTTCCGAAACCATTGCACTGCGTGGTTACGAAAACGGTTCATTGACTCCTTATGGTAGTGAAGGCTATGCTTACGTACGTTTAGGTGCAGAATTAAGATACCCGTTGATGCTGGAAAATTCGACCAGTATCTATGCACTAGGCTTCATTGAAGGAGGTAACGCATGGACAGATGTAAGCAAATTCAATCCGTTCCAGTTGAAACGCTCGGCAGGTGTCGGTGTCCGTATCTTCCTGCCGATGATTGGTATGATGGGTATTGACTGGGCATACGGTTTCGACAAGATTAACGGATCCAGCCAGTACAGTGGAAGCCAGTTCCACTTTATCCTGGGACAAGAGTTTTAATAACTAAAAACAATGTGATTATGAAAAAGGCTATCCTATTATCTCTATTGTTTGTGGCTTGTGTATTCACAGCCAGCGCTCAAAAGTTCGCCTTGATTGATATGGAATATATCCTGAAGAATATTCCTGCATACGAACAGGCGAATACCCAACTGAATCAAGCTTCACAACAATATCAAAGTGAGGTGGAAGCAAAAGCAAAAGAAGCGGAAGCACTTTATAAAGAATACCAGAAAGCCTCGGCTTCCCTGTCGGCCGCACAGAAAACGCAAAGAGAAGAAGCGATTGTAGCAAAAGAAAAGGAAGCAGCCGAACTGAGAAAGAAATATTTCGGTCCCGAAGGAGAAATGGCCAAAAAACAAGAGGCATTGATCGCACCAATTCAAGATAAAATCTATGAAGCGGTAAAACAGATTTCAGAGCAAAAAGGATATGCGGCAGTAGTGGACAGAAGCTCCGCCCAAAGCATTATTTTCGCATCTCCAAGCATTGATATCAGCAATGAAGTGCTCTCAAGATTAGGATATTCAAATTAATTTCCTACATTTGCAACCGATAATCCAAATTTGCAATAACTAATAAAAAATAGAACTATGTTGAAAAAAATTGCTTTACTACTTTTACTTATCGCTCCGATGAGTGTATTTGCTCAGAAATTCGGGCATATTAAATCCGCAGATGTACTTACTGTCATGCCGGAATTCACAAAGGCCCAGACCGACATCCAAGCCATGCAGAAACAATACGAGGATGAAATGAAACGTGCAACTGATGAACTGACCAAAAAATATACTGAATATCAACAGGAACAAGCCAACCTTCCTAAGAACATTCAGGAAAGACGCCAGAAAGAATTGCAGGAATTACAGGAAAAAGGAATGCAGTTCCAACAAGATGCACAACAACAGTTGCAGAAATCATACGCTGATATGATGGAACCTATCTACAAGAAAATTGAAGACGCCATCAAAGCAGTAGGCCAGGAAGGTGGATATACTTATATCTTCGATTTGAACAGAACAGAAATTCCCTACGTAAATGAAGCGCAGTCTACAGATGTAACTGCTGCTGTCAAAGCTAAAGTAGGAATCAAATAATTAAGTTAAGGACCTTTACAGGCACGGATTACACAGATTTCACAGGTTTCAGAACCGTGAACATCCGTGTAATCCGTGCCTGTATTATATAGCTATACTGCCATGATCCCATCTATCCTCCCTTCAACCGGTCCCATCGGTGTATTCGACTCCGGCTACGGCGGTCTGACCATTCTGGACAAAATACGCGGACTGATGCCTGAGTATGATTATATCTATTTGGGAGACAGCGCACGCTGTCCGTACGGACCGCGCTCTTTTGAAGTTGTTTACGAATTTACCCTGCAAGCCGTAAGCAAACTGTTTGAACTGGGATGTCCTTTGGTGATATTGGCATGCAACACAGCATCGGCAAAAGCCTTACGCACCATCCAGCAGATCAATCTTCCGGTAATAGACGCTACCCGCAGAGTACTCGGTGTCATCCGGCCTACAGCAGAATGTATAGGAGAAATCACCCGAAGCCGGCACGTAGGTATACTGGCCACAGCCGGTACCATCAAATCCGAATCCTATCTTTTGGAAATACATAAGTTATCTCCCGACATTGTGGTAACAGGAGAAGCCTGTCCCATGTGGGTTTCCTTGGTAGAGAATAATGAATATCAATCGGAAGGAGCCGACTATTTCGTCAAACAACATATCAACCGGCTGCTGGATAAAGATCCGATGATTGACACCATCATATTGGGATGTACCCATTATCCGCTACTACTGGATAAAATAAGGCAATTTACGCCTGAACCTATCCGCATCATTTCACAAGGGGAATATGTGGCCCGGAGCCTGCGAGACTATTTAAACCGCCATCCGGAAATGGACGCACGCTGCGATAAAGGAGGAAACTGCCGCTTCCTCACCACAGAAAGCGAAAACAAGTTTGAGGAATCCGCTTCCATCTTCTTGGGCCGGCAAGACATAAAGGTAAAAAGCATAGCATTGGAATAACTTTCTTCCGGTTTACCTGTTATATATACCATCCATAACGCTTAATTCATGAAGATATGTATACAAATAAAGTAAAGAAGATAGCTGCGGTACACGATCTGTCCGGTGCAGGGCGCGTATCCCTCACCGTCGTTATCCCTATCCTCTCATCCATGGGCTTTCAAGTCTGCCCTCTGCCCACAGCCGTATTATCCAGCCACACCCAATACCCGCACTTCTCTTTCTTGGACCTCACGGACGAGATGCCCAAGATTATCAGTGAATGGAAACAACTTGGCGTACAATTCGATGCTATTTATACAGGCTACTTGGGATCTCCCCGCCAGATACAAATCGTATCCGGGTTCATTGATGATTTCCGCCAGTCCGACAACCTGGTCATGATAGATCCCGTATTAGGAGACAACGGAAAGCTATATACCAACTTTGACGAACAAATGATTCTGGAAATGCGTCACCTCATCCGGAAAGCAGATGTCATCACGCCCAATATGACCGAACTGTTCTATTTGCTGGACAAACCCTATAAAGCGGAGAATACAGACGAAGAACTAAAAGCTTACCTGCATGAAATTTCGGAGCACGGCCCCGGTATCGTTATTATCACCAGCGTGCCCGTACAGGGAGATCCTCGCAAAACTTCCGTTTACGCCTATGACAGACAGGGAAACCGCTATTGGAAAGTAACGTGTCCCTACCTGCCCGCACACTATCCCGGCACAGGCGATACATTTACCAGTGTGATAACCGGCTCACTGATGCAAGGCGACAGTCTTCCTATCGCCTTGGACCGCGCCACACAGTTTATCCTTCAAGGCATCCGCGCCACTTTCGGCTATGAATATGATAATCGGGAAGGCATTTTGCTGGAGAAGGTGCTGCATAATCTGGATATGCCTATTCAGGTGAGCAGCTACGAATTGATTTGAGGACCCTGAAAGTAGAAGATCCGAAACACCCTGGAAAGAAGCTTGTACCAAGCCCTATTGCTCCGACGATTAAGGTCGTTTTCCCTTATAGCTAACCCTTATCATACAGTTAACTACTACAGACTCCGGCAGTGGACTGTACAGTCTACTGCAAGAGTTTATACAGTCCACTATATCAGACTGTACAAACCACCGCAAGAGACTATAGTACACAGCCATAAAAAAGAGCTTAACCATAAGGTAAAACAAGGTTAACCACAAAGAAGAAAAGACTTAACCAGATAAAGCCATAAGGCCAAAAGACGAAAAGAATAAAAACAAAGAAAGCAGCCAAGCCGTACCGTACAAACCGACAAACATCAGCCGTATCAACAATAATAAATAAATTACCTGCCCAGCAACCTGCGGCTGAGATAACGCACCGGATACCACACGGAAAGAAAGCCCACCACCAGCACAGTGACAAAGACTATAACAATATCCCATACATGGACACTGACGGGATAGGCATCCACCACAAAATTACCGCCGGAATTACCACCTCCCAGCGAAAGCAATCCGAATTCCTGCTGGATAAAGCAAAGGATCAGCCCCAGTATCACACCAACCACCGCACCTATCAGTGAAATCATACGCCCCTCGAACAGGAATATACGCGTGATCAGCTTGTCGCTGGCCCCCAAATTGCGCAATGTCACTACATCTGCCTTCTTATCTATAATCAGCATGGACAAGGAGCCTATTACATTAAAGCAAGCTATCATCAGGATAAAGGTAAGGAAAATATAAGATATCAGCTTCTCTATCTCCATAATGCGGAAAGTATCCGCTTGCTGCTCATACCGGTCCTGCACCCGGAAACCATCTCCCAATATTTTCTGTATCTTCGATTTTACACTCCCTACATCTGCATCCGGCTTCAATTTCAATTCTACCGAACTCACTTCTGTGTCATACTGGAACAACCTACGGGCAAATTGGAGGGAAGTCAGAATGTAAGAAGAGTCATACTTCTGTTGGTTCACCGCAAACACAAGGCCGCTGGAATATAAATCGGCAGAGTTAAAGCTGGAAGCTGGATTGGCCATATTGACTTTAGCTCCCCGTTTGGGAGCATAAATCTCTAGCGGATCGAGGAATTTGATACCCGTTCCCAAGATGGAAACCAATTCTATGCCGGGAATGGCATAATCCACCACTTCATCATGCAACACGAATTGCCCCCGGCCGAAAAGAATACTGTCAATAGCGGTCAGATCCTCGAAATTATCCTCAATTCCCTTGATCACCGCCATAGTCTGACGGCCCTTATACTGAACCATCGCATTCTCTTCCAAGGACTCAGAAAAAACAGCGATCTCCGGCATCCGGCGCAAAGCTTCTATACGCGCTTCCTGTCCGTCAAAGACCTTTCCGGTGACAGCCGTAATTTTCAGCTCCGGATCAAAAGCCGTAAAGAAAGTAGCCACCAGATCCTGGAAGCCGTTAAAAACAGACAAAGTACATACCAATGCCAATGTAGCCAAAGCCACTCCGCAGACGGAAATGGCTGAAATGACATTAATGGCATTGTGCGACTTCTTGGAAAAAAGATAACGCTTCGCTATATAAAAGGGAAAATTCACCGCCCGGTTCTACTTTTTCAACAATTCGTCTATACGTTCGGCATAATCCAATGAATCATCCACAAAGAATTTCAACTCGGGAATGATGCGCAACTGATGGCGTACCCGTGTTCCTAACTCATAACGGATGGATTTCATATTATCATTGATATTCTTTACTATTTCCTGGCTCCTCTCAGAAGGGAACACGCTGAGATAGACACGTGCAATACTCATATCGGGACTGATGCGGACAGCACTTACCGACACCAAAACACCATTCATGGACTTGGTCTGAAGCAGGAAAATCTCACTCAACTCCTTTTGGATCAAACGAGAAATCTTATTTTGTCTGGTCGTTTCCATAATTAATAATTATTCAGTTTGCTAATTTGTTAATATGCCATACGGTTCATAGCATAACCTATTGGCACATTATTCAACATTTTCTTATGATTGTCAGCCCGTCGCGCAAGGGAAGAATCACCTTTTCAACCCGTTTGTCGGCAGCTACCAAATCATTAAATTTCTTTATTCCAATAGTCTGAAGATCTGTATGATGCGGTTCCTCCAATACATGTCCGTCCCACAATGTGTTATCGGCAATGATGTATCCGCCGGGTGATAATTTCTCCAGTACCATTTCGTAATATTCAATATACTTCCGCTTATCACCGTCTACAAACGCCAAATCAAAGGTAATGTTCATGCCAGGCAGCAACTTCAGCGCATCACCTATATAAAATTTAATCTTGCCGGCGTAAGGCGAACCTTCCAGCCAGGGACGTGTAAAGTCCTCCTGCTCATCGTTTATCTCAAATGTGTGCAACGTGGCCCCCTCTTCCAACCCTTCGGCCAGGCAAAGTGCGGAGTAGCCACTGTAAGTCCCGATTTCCAGCACCTGACGGGGGCGTATCATTTGCACAAACATTTTCAGCATACGTCCCTGCAAGTGGCCGGAAGCCATACGGGGACGTAAAAGCTTGACGTGCGTATCGCGATAAAGTGCCTTCAGATAATCACTTTCTTCATCAATGTGCTGAAGGATATATTCGTCAATAGCGTCCGTTTCTTTCATTCCTATCTTCTATTATTATAGGTAACGGTTGCGGTTGGGCAGCACATAGTCCATAGCATACTTCAACACATCTCCCACTACATTGATTTCAAGGAAAGAAGTCTGAGTACCTTGCTTGCCGCTGCTCAGGTAAGCCACCATGTCGCTTTCACTCAAGACACCATCATCCAGCAATTTACGCAAAGCAGCGAAATAATATGCCTGTCCGTTAGCCTTTTCGGGCATATAGATAGCTTCCACCCCATATGACAAAGCCAGATGACGCATCGTTTTTTCTTTATAACAGATGGCCAATACAGGATATTTGCCACGGAAAGCAGCAATATTACGTGCGGTACGCCCGCTGAAACTGTCGGTAATAATAGCGCGGATATTCAGTTTGCTGGTAGCCTTTACTGCCTGTTTTGCCAGGAAAGCGGTTACATCATTGGAGTTTTCATCCAAAGGAATACGGATGTCATTCTCGGCCAGTTTATCTTTCTCGGCCTGCGCTGCAATCTTGGCCATCGTCTTCACGGCTTCCACCGGATACTTGCCGTATGCCGTTTCCCCACTCAGCATCAATGCATCCGTGCGGTAGTAAATAGCATTGGCAATATCGGTCACTTCAGCACGGGTAGGACGCGGATTATTAATCATGGTATGCAACATCTGGGTAGCAACAATCACCGGTTTCTTTGCCAGAATACATTTTTTGATCAACAGACGCTGAATGCCGGGAATTCGTTCCTGAGGAACCTCAATACCCAAGTCACCACGAGCCACCATGACTCCGTCGGCCACTTCCAATATTTCATCAATATTGTCCACTCCTTCCTGATTTTCGATCTTGGCGATAATCTTAATGTCGCTGCCGTATGCATCCAGTATCTGACGGATATCCAGCACATCCTGCTTATTACGAACAAACGAATGTGCTATGAAATCAATGTCCTTTTCAATAGCATACAGTATATTGTTACGGTCCTTTTCTGTCAAAGAAGGGAGATTGATGCGCACGCCCGGTACATTTACACTCTTACGGTTACCCAAAGTAGCTTCATTCTGCACCTCACACAACAAATACTCGTCTGTCTTCTCAATCACACGCAGCTCCAGATCACCATCATCAATCAGAATATCGCCATCCACCTGAAGATCATGCACAAAACCGGGATAAGATACAGCAATACATTCACGGGTCGTTTCTTGTGCAGGATTACCTACAATCTTCACTTTGTCACCAATCTGATAAGGAATAGGCTCGCCGCCCGCAATAGCAGTAGTACGCACTTCGGGCCCTTTTGTGTCCATCAATATGGCAATACGGTTGGAAACCTCACGTACATTGGTTATCAATTTTTCAAAACCTTCACGTGAAGCGTGAGCCGTATTCATACGGACCACATTCATACCGGCCTTGAAAAGATCTCTTATAAACTCTACCTCGCAACGCTGATCTGAGATGGACGCTACGATTTTTGTTTGTTTCAACATCATAATCTTATCACCTTATATTATACCTAAACGTTTTATTTTCTCATTAACAAAGCCTCAATCGCCAAACGATATGAATGAAGCCCGAACCCACAAATCACTCCCGCACAAGCACAGGAAATCATCGACTTATGGCGAAACTCCTCACGGGTATGTACATTCGAGATGTGCACCTCAACCACGGGAGCTGTCACGGCGCGGATAGCATCCTGCAAAGCAATGGAAGTATGCGTATAAGCCCCTGCATTCAACACGATGCCGTCATAATCAAAACCCACTTCGTGTATTTTGTTGATCATCTCACCTTCCACATTCGACTGATAATACGCTATTTCAATGTCCGGATAAGTATGGCGCAATTCCACCAGATAGTCTTCAAATGAAACAGCGCCATAAATGGAAGGTTCCCGTTTGCCTAATAAATTGATATTAGGTCCATTAATAATTTGTATTTTCATATTTATACTATATCTGAACTTTTTCTACCTTTGCAGGGAATTTGGGTACAAAGGTAGAAAAAAGAAATGAAAAGAACCGAGAAAACAGACAAGATATTGGTGAAATACAAACAATATTTAAAGTTGGAGAAATCGTTATCTGACAATACGGTAGATGCTTATCTTACTGACCTGGACAAGTTACTGGCTTATCTTACATTAGAAAACATCAACATTCTGGATGTCCGGCTTGAAAATCTGGAAGATTTCTCGGCCGGATTACATGATATCGGCATCCACCCCCGTTCGCAGGCACGCATCTTGTCGGGCATCCGCTCTTTCTACCGTTTCCTCATTATGGAAGATTACCTGAAAGCCGATCCGACAGAATTGCTGGAATCCCCCCAGACAGGTTTCAAACTGCCCGAAGTAATGACAGTAGAAGAGATAGACCTGCTGATAGGAAGCATAGACCGCAGCACCAAAGAGGGACAGCGCAACAGGGCCATACTGGAAACGCTTTACAGTTGCGGGCTCCGTGTTTCCGAACTCTGCAACCTGAAATTATCCGAACTTTATTTTGAAGAAGGCTTCATCAAAGTGGAAGGAAAAGGAAGCAAACAGCGGCTGGTTCCTATTTCACCGCGCGCCATCAAGGAAATCAGGCTCTACTTCACCGACCGTAACCTGATGAAAATAAAGCCGGGATTTGAAGACTTTGTCTTTATCAGCAATTTCGGGAAGAACATCTCCCGCATCATGGTTTTCCATATCATCAAGGAACTGGCAGCCCGGATAGGTCTGAAAAAAAAAATCAGTCCTCACACATTCCGCCATTCTTTTGCAACACATTTGCTGGAAGGAGGTGCCAACTTGCGTGCCATACAGTGCATGCTGGGACATGAAAGTATCGGGACAACAGAAATTTATACACATATAGACCGTAATATGCTACGCAGTGAAATCATAGAACATCACCCCCGTAACATCAAATTCAGAGAAAAAGATAATAAAGGTTCTATATTCTAAAATATTTTAAGATAAATTGAAAAAAAAGCAGGCTAAGAAGCTAGCATATAATAGAGTTTTTCCTATCTTTGCCCCCAAAGAGACGCACAAAAACGTACTATAGCGAATTTTACATTACAAACGTTAAATTAATAAGTAACTATGATTAAAAAGTTGTATTTGCCCTTAGTGGCTTTATTGGTCCTTGCCTTATCATCATGCGGCAAGATGGGAGAATTGTCTTCTGACTATTTCACAACTAACCCTGAAGTGCTTGAAGCAATCGGTGGTAAAGTGCCTGTGACAATTAATGGTAAATTCCCCGAAAAGTATTTCAAGAAGAACGCAACTGTTGAAGTTACCCCCGTTCTGAGATGGAAAGGCGGCGAAGCTAAAGGCCAGCCCGCTGTATTCCAAGGAGAAAAAGTAGAAGGAAACAATCAGACTATCGCTTACAAGGCAGGTGGCAGCTACACGATGAAAGCTTCTTTCGACTACGTTCCCGAAATGGCAAACTCTGAACTTTATCTTGATTTCAAGATTACAAAAGGAAAGAAATCATACACTATTCCTTCTGTAAAAATCGCTGATGGCGTTATCGCGACTTCTGAACTGCCTACTGCTGCCAGCTCTAACGCATCATACGCTAACGATGCTTTCCAACGCATTATTAAAGATGCTCAGACTGCCAACATCATGTTCTTGATCCAGCAAGCCAACTTGCGCAACAGCGAATTGAATTCTGACGATATCAAAGAATTCCATAAGAAAGTGGCTGAAATTAATGCCGACACAAAGAACTACAAACTGAACAACATCGAAATTTCTGCATACGCTTCACCTGATGGTGGTGTGGAACTGAACACCGGTTTGGCTGAAAACCGTGAAGCAAACACAGAAAAATATATGGAACGCCAGTTGAAGAAGGGCAAGATTGATACTAACCTGGATGCAAAATACACTGCACAAGACTGGGAAGGCTTCCAAGAACTGGTATCTAAATCAAACTTGCAGGATAAAGATTTGATCTTACGTGTTCTTTCTATGTACAATGATCCTGAACAAAGAGAAGCTGAAATCAAGAATATCTCTTCTGTATACAAAACTTTGGCTGACGAAATCCTGCCTCAGTTGCGTCGTGCCCGTTTAACTGCCAACTATGACATCATCGGTCGTAGCGATGACGAAATCAACGAAGCATTCAACTCTGATCCTAAAGTATTGAGTGTAGAAGAATTATTGTACGCTGCTACCCTGACTAACGACAACGCTCGCAAAGAAGCTATCTTCACCAAGACAACTCAACTTTATCCGAACGATTTCCGTGCTTATAATAACTTGGGTGAATTGGCATTCGCTGCCGGTGATGCTGCTAAAGCAGAAAGCTACTTCAAACAAGCTGCTTCTAAGAACGCTAACGCTCCTGAAGTAAACGCTAACCTTGGTCTTTGCGAATTGGTTAAGGGCAATGTTGCAGCTGCCGAAACTTACTTAGGCAAAGCTACAGGTGCTAACGCTGCCGGCGAAGCTTTGGGTAACTTATATATCAAACAAGGCCAGTATGACAGAGCTGTCAACTCATTCGGTGACGCTAAGACTAACAGTGCCGCTCAAGCTCAGATTTTGGCTAAAGACTATAACAAAGCAAAAGCTACTTTGTCTGCAATCAAGAATCCGGATGCAATGACTGACTACTTGATGGCTATCGTTGGTGCTCGCACAAACAATGCTTCATTGGTAAGCAGCAGCATCAAGAGCGCAATCGCAAAAGATCCTTCAATGGCTGGAAAAGCTGCTAACGATCGCGAGTTCGCTAAATACGCTGATGCTATCAAATAATATAACTAGATATCATCTTGTCTAGTTTTTTAGATGATTATGACTGAAACCGGAGGCTTCGTGATGAAGCTTCCGGTCTTTTTATGTAAAATAACCTTCATTTATGCCTGCCTTTAGCCACAAAATGCGTATTTTCGCAAAAAATATCTTGAAATGAAAAAATTACTATTCTTTCTTTTCACTCTTGTTGTGCTGGCAAGCGGCTGCGGCAAGAAAAATACATTCACCTTGGAAGGAAGCATTAAAGGACTTCCTTCAGACACTATATTAGTATTTTATCAAGAACCCGATTACAAGCTGGATACCATACTCCTCTCAAAAGGTAAATTCACTTACACCATTACCCCTGACACATTTACTATCTTCTCATTACTATTGGGAGAAAAACAAATCTTACCGATATATGCTGATAAAGGAGAAAGTGTTACCCTAAACGGAATGGCCGGAAAGATAGAGGTTAAAGGAAAGGGAGAAAACGCACAACTGGCAAAACATATCCAGTACCTTAGCACCTTAGAAAATAACAAGGCAGCTGTTATGACTGCTGTGGATTCGTTGATTAAAACCAACCCAAGCTCGTACAGCAATATCTATCTGATAGACAAATATTACGTACAGGACTCGCTTCCTGATTACAACCACATAGATCAGCTGATAAAAGGACTAAGCGGTATTATAAAAGACACACCTTATATTATAGAACTCCAGAATAAATTAAGTGAGAAAAAAGAACTGACAGAACATCGCTACGTTTCCAACATCTCGTGCACGGATAAAAAAGGAAAGACCGTCAACTGGAACAGTGTAAAAGGGAAATATGTCCTTTTGGATTTTTGGGCAAGCTGGAACAAAGAAAGCATTGCCACACAAGATTCTTTAGTATCCGTACAAAAGGCATTGAAAAAAGACAAGTTTGTTATTATCAGCCTCTCCCTTGATCTGAATAAAAAGGAATGGATGGAGAAAATCATTCAAAAAGATACCACGCAATGGAAACAAGTTTGCGATTTCAAAGGCTGGAACAATTCCATTGTCAAGCAACAAGGCATAACCCGGATTCCTGCCAATATACTGATAGGTCCTGACAAGCGGGTCATCACACAAGATATACGGGGCAAAGAACTGATAGACAAAGTGAGACAGCTGACAGAACAAGATAAAGAGAAAGAAAAAGCCGCCAAAGAGGCAGAACGTGCTCGAAAGAGACAAAATAAAAAATAAAAGAATGCTGGTAAAAGTCTATGGAGCAGCCGTTCAAGGTATCGACGCTACCATTGTAACTATTGAAGTAAATAGTTCACGAGGTATAAAATTCTTCCTTGTCGGTCTGCCGGACTCGGCCGTGAAAGAAAGTCATGAACGTATTATTTCCGCCTTACAGGTAAACGGATATAAATTCCCCACTTGTCAAATTGTAGTGAATATGGCCCCTGCCGACATACGCAAGGAGGGGTCTGCATACGACCTTCCGCTAGCAATCGGAATATTGGCCGCTACCCAAATCGTATCGGAAGAAAAACTTTCACGTTATCTTATTATCGGAGAACTTAGCCTGGATGGAAGCCTTCAACCAGTCAAAGGAGCCCTCTCCATAGCTATCAGTGCCCGCGAGCAAGGTTTTGAAGGCTTCATACTTCCCAAACAAAATGCGCGGGAAGCTGCTGTAGTAAACAACCTGAAAGTATATGGCGTAGAAAATATCAAAGAGGTCATCGAATTTTTCAATAATGAACGCAATCTGGAGCCTAGCATCGTCAATACACGGGAGGAATTCTATGAACACCAAAGTAGCTTTCCATACGATTTTGCTGATGTGAAAGGACAAGAAAGTGTAAAACGCGCATTGGAAGTAGCCGCGTCCGGAGGACACAACCTGATTATGATCGGTTCACCCGGAAGTGGGAAGTCCATGATGGCAAAGTGCATGCCAAGCATTCTCCCTCCCCTTTCATTGGGTGAAAGTCTGGAAACGACTAAAATACATTCAGTAGCAGGAAAATTAGGAAAAGACAGTTCACTGATTGCCATCCGGCCTTTCCGTAGTCCCCATCATACAATTTCGCAAGTAGCAATGGTAGGTGGCGGCACCAATCCCCAACCGGGAGAAATCAGTCTGGCTCACAACGGTTTGCTCTTTCTAGACGAGTTGCCGGAATTTAACAGAAGTGTACTTGAAGTACTTCGCCAACCCCTAGAGGACAGGCATATATCCATCGCACGAGCTAAATACAGTCTGGATTATCCGGCCAGTTTCATGCTGGTAGCCAGTATGAATCCCTGTCCATGCGGATATTATAATCATCCCACACGAGCTTGCGTCTGTAATCCCGGACAAGTGCAACGGTACCTGAACCGTATCTCCGGTCCTTTACTGGACCGCATAGATATCCAAATAGAAATAGTTCCGGTTCCATTCGAAAAAATGGCAGAACGCCATCATGCGGAAAGTAGTGCAAGCATACGCGAACGGGTTATCAAGGCCCGGGAAATACAAGCTCAACGTTTTGCCAACCATCCGGGTATTTACTGCAACGCACAAATGGAAGCCGGGTTACTCCATCTGTACGCTCAACCCAATGAAGCAGGGCTAAAATTATTACGAACTGCCATGACACGCCTCAACCTGTCGGCGCGCGCATACGGTCGTATTCTAAAAGTAGCGCGTACCATTGCCGATCTGGACAACAGCGAACACATTACTTCCATCCACCTGGCAGAAGCGATAAGCTATAGAAATCTTGATAGAGAAGACTGGGCCGGTTAGTTTAGCTGCCCGACTCAGTTTCCTTTGCATGATAAATGACCTGCATCAATGAGTCCAGTTCAATGTAATTTGAAAGAACATCCTCTTCCTTATCGGTCGTTTCCCAATCTTTATCCTCTCTCTTTTTAGAGAAAAGTGCATTTAAAATGAATTTATACCACGTATTCATGTCTCGTTCGACTTAAGGTTTTATAAAAAACAGGATAAGTAAAATTTAGTTCATCATTTTTCTCTCCTTAAGATTAAATGCAAATAAGTGCAAATCACTGCATCACGATATAACATTTTTCTGTATTTTCACTTCTTCCGACAAAGCCCCCGAATAACCATATTTTATAATAAGTACGGCCTGTCAGAGATTTTAAGGGAGAAATATTTCTGATTATTCCATATACTTACTAAAAATCACTAACTTTGCACGTTACTGGTAGAAATAACAAAAAAGACATCATACAATGGAAAATAAATTCAAAAGAACCACCGTCACATCCGCTTTGCCCTACGCAAACGGTCCGGTACATATTGGTCATCTGGCAGGTGTATATGTTCCTGCTGATATCTACGTGCGCTATCTCCGCCTGAAAAAAGAAGATGTTCTTTTCATCGGAGGCTCTGACGAACACGGAGTACCTATCACCATTCGTGCAAAGAAAGAAGGTATTACTCCACAAGATGTGGTGGACCGCTATCATACCTTGATAAAAGAATCATTCAAAGAATTTGGAATTTCATTCGATATATACTCTCGTACTACATCAAAGACACACCACGAACTGGCTTCCGAATTCTTCAAAACCCTGTATGATAAAGGTGAGTTCATTGAAAAGACCTCCATGCAATATTACGACGAAGAAGCCCATCAGTTCCTGGCCGACCGTTATATTACCGGTGAATGTCCTCACTGCCATGCAGAAGGAGCCTACGGTGACCAATGCGAGAAGTGCGGAACATCACTTTCTCCGACCGACCTGATCAATCCGAAAAGTGCTATCAGTGGCAGTAAACCAGTGATGCGTGAAACCAAACATTGGTATCTGCCATTGGACAAACACGAAGGATGGCTGCGTGAATGGATTCTTGAAAATCATAAAGAATGGCGCCCCAATGTATACGGACAATGTAAAAGCTGGTTGGATATGGGCTTGCAACCCCGTGCGGTAAGCCGTGACTTGGATTGGGGAATCCCTGTTCCTGTAGAAGGCGCTGAGGGAAAAGTACTTTATGTATGGTTCGATGCCCCCATCGGCTATATTTCAAATACAAAAGAATTACTTCCCGACAGTTGGGAAACTTGGTGGAAAGATCCAGAAACCCGTTTGATTCACTTCATCGGAAAAGACAATATTGTATTCCACTGCATTGTTTTCCCTGCTATGCTGAAAGCGGAAGGAAGCTATATCTTACCGGATAACGTACCTAGCAATGAATTCCTGAATCTGGAAGGTGATAAGATTTCCACTTCACGCAACTGGGCAGTATGGTTGCATGAATATTTGCAGGACTTCCCCGGCAAACAGGATGTATTGCGCTATGTATTGACAGCCAATGCCCCCGAAACAAAAGACAACGATTTTACCTGGAAAGATTTTCAAGCACGTAACAACAATGAGTTGGTGGCTGTTTACGGTAACTTTGTAAACCGTGCTTTAGTGCTGACTCATAAATATTTCGACGGAAAAGTTCCCGTTTGCGGTGAATTGACCGACTACGACAAAGAAACATTAAAAGAATTTGCAGACGTAAAGGCAGAAGTAGAAAAGCTACTGGATGTATTCAAATTCCGCGATGCACAAAAAGAGGCAATGAACCTGGCACGTATCGGTAATAAATACTTAGCCGATACAGAGCCTTGGAAACTGGCAAAAACTGATATGGACCGTGTAGCCACCATCCTTAACATAGCATTGCAACTAGTTGCCAATCTGGCTATTGCATTCGAACCTTTCCTGCCTTTCAGCAGCGAAAAGCTCCGCAAAATGCTGAATATGGAAACATTTGAATGGGACCAACTGGGACGTACCGATCTGCTGGCAGAAGGACATCAATTGAATAAGGCAGAACTGTTGTTCGAAAAGATCGAAGATGAAACCATTCAAGCACAAGTAGACAAACTGTTGGCTACCAAAAAAGCAAACGAGGCTGCCAACTATAAAGCCAACCCGATAAAACCGGTAATTGCTTTTGAAGAATTTGAAAAGTTAGATATCCGTGTAGGTACCGTATTAGAGTGTGAGGTAGTGCCTAAAATGAAAAAGCTGCTGAAATTCAAGATTGCTGACGGACTGGAGAACCGTACCATCGTCAGCGGTATCGCACAACATTATAAACCGGAAGAACTGGTGGGCAAACAAGTTTTATTCATTGCCAACCTGGCTCCACGCCAATTCAAGAACGGATTGGTGAGCGAAGGCATGATCCTGAGTGCTGAAAACTTTGACGGCACCTTAGCGGTGACCTCTTTATTAAGAGAGGTAAAGCCGGGCAGTGAAGTGAAATAATATACACCCAAATACAGAAAAGGCTGAAAGCAACTGAAACGTCCGCTTTCAGCCTGACTGTTTTATAATCTATCTATAAAAATGACAGAACAATCCTTGAAAGAAAAGACAGCAAAAGGCCTCTTCTGGGGCGGATTAAGCAATGGAGTACAGCAGCTGCTGAATCTTTTTTTCGGGATATTCCTGTCACGCATTCTGAATGCGGAAGATTATGGCATGGTGGGAATGCTGTCCATCTTCTCCCTTATTGCAGGCTCTTTGCAGGAAAGCGGGTTCACGGCCGCCCTAGCCAACAAACGGGATATCTCCCACAAAGACTATAATGCCGTATTCTGGTTCAGTACCGGGCTAAGTGCCTGTCTCTACCTCATTCTGTTCCTTTGCGCCCCACTCATTGCCGAATTCTATCACACTCCCGAACTGACAGCTTTGGCACGATACACTTTCCTCGGTTTCTTTGTAGCCAGTTTGGGCATTGCCCACAGTGCTTACCTGTTCCGCAACTTAATGGTCAAGCAAAAGGCAATGGCGGTCACTATCGGATTAACCGCCTCAGGAACTATCGGTATAACTATGGCCTGCTTGGGATTTGCCTATTGGGGGATAGCCACACAAAGCATTGTCTATGTAGGAACCATTAATATCTGTTATTGGTGCTTCTCACCCTGGCGACCTACACTTACTTTCGACTTCAAGCCTTTGAGAGGGATGCTTTCTTTCAGCAGCAAATTATTAGTAACCAATATATTCAACCACATCAATAATAATATCTTTACCGTTATCCTTGGTAAATTCTATTCGGGACAAGAAGTAGGCTATTTTACTCAAGCTAATAAATGGAATTATATGGGACATTCATTAATTTCAGGAACAGTCAACAGTGTGGCCCAACCTGTACTTTCCAGTTTGTCGGATGAAAGGGAACGCCAACAACGCGCTTTCCGGAAGATGCTCCGCTTCACTGCCTTTATTTCTTTTCCGGCTATGTTAGGATTATCATTAATCGCACCCGAACTGATTATACTGACTATTACAGACAAATGGCTACCCAGTGCCTTCATCCTGCAATTGCTCTGCATCGGTGGCGCATTCATTCCCATAACCAATTTGTATTCCAACCTAGTCATCAGCAAAGGAAAATCGGATATCTATATGTGGAATACCATCAGCTTAGGCATTATCCAGTTAACAACCATGCTGCTGCTCTATCCATACGGCGTACATACCATGATTATAGTGTATGTATCCATCAATATCTGCTGGCTGTTTGTATGGCACTATTTTGTATGGAAACAAATACGGCTCAGCTTGTTTGCAGCGCTGAAAGACATCCTTCCGTTTGCCTTCATAGCTACCGCGGTAATGGCGGCTACCTATTATATCACTATCGGCTTTGCCAATCTGTATTTATTAATGGCAAGCAAAATGATCATAGCCGGCACACTCTACACAGCCATCCTGTGGTTGAGCGGCTCCGTCACTTTTAAAGAGAGTTTACACTATATAATCAAGAAATAATGGCTGCTACACGTCACTCCGGATTAGAATGTTTACGAATTATCAGTATCATACTGATTGTATCCATGCATATTCTAGGAAATACCTTCCACACCGGTAACTGGCTGAACAAAGAATTCATACTATTTATCAATACACTGGGAAACACCGGAGTAACCTTGTTCATTCTGATCTCAGGTTATTTTGGAATCCGTTTCAATACACATAAATTTTTCAAAATGCTGGTTGTCGTATGGTTTTATTCCATCGTTTCTTATCTGATCGAAACAATATGGCTTCACACTCCGCATACCTGGACAGGGCTGGCCTCCTCATTGCTACCGATACTTAGCAAAAAATACTGGTTTATGACCTGCTATGTAGTACTTTATTGTTTCTCGCCCTATTTAAACCGACTGGTTCATAACCTCTCACAAAAAAGTTATAAACAACTACTGTTACTATGGGGATTCTTTTTTGTATTTGCCCCGACAATCCTGTTTTTTGAAATTCAGAATGACACGGGCAAGGGAATTATCAATGTCACACTAGCTTATCTCATAGGACAATATCTGAAGACCTATGGTCTTCCGGAAAATATGAAACGACATAGCCGGGAAATCTTGTCAGGCAGCCTTGCCTGTATTTTTATACTAAATTCCCTGCTTACAGCAATGAGTGGAAATATCATACTGAGATTCGCCCGAGATAATAATCTACTGATTATCATCGCCTCCATCATGATTTTCTACCAGTTTACCCGGTGGCATTTTTCATCCCGCATCATCAATTACCTAGCAGGATACGTTTTTGCCTTATATATGCTTCAAGGACTTCTTATCCACTGTTTACAACCCTGGTATACCCCTTATGCAGACAGCAACCTACTTGTTCTGTATTTTATGGGAACACTTGTTTCTATCTGTCTGACGACGCTTGTTATAGAATGGAGCAGACGGCTGCTATTAGGAAAAATAGAAAACAAATTGGCAAATGCCATAGAAAGAAGAGGAGCAAAAATAAAAATGTTTGCAGATAATCATTAAAACAATGATTTATTTCCGTAACTCATAATTTCAAAATCTCCAATGGAACCCCTCCTATCTGAGCTGCCATATCCGAAAATGAACTCTGAAAAGAACCATATATTTTTTGTGTACGAGCCAATGTGTACATATCCGTGATACCCTCCCTTATTCCCTCCAAAGATCCACGGTCTGCCTTTTTTCCGGAACAGAATATCCGGTCACCATAACGCTCTTTCATTTCCCGCTTCACCTCTTCCGAATCTGTAGCCAAATAGATAGCCACCTTGCCGTCCTCTTTTATCTTCTCATCTAATTTCTGATAGAACAACTCGATAGGGCTTTGCCTGATAGAAGCCAGATTATCTGTACGACGGATATGCACACCAATCATAGCATCCGAAAAATTCCGACAACGGTTTTCTACCTCTTCCATAATCTCGTCTACCGGAACAAACAACCGACTGATCCACGCATAATCATAAAGTTGGAAAGCGGTGTATGATGCCATATAAACACAGCCACCTTCTTTAACCCACCGTTCAAAATCAAAATGCCGGTTACATAAAGGAGTAATGGAACGCTCGTACAGACAAGACTTGAAAAGCAGTTTCTGAAACAAAAGCGGGAAATGAAAATTCTTGGAACGAGGTCTGTCTAATAATGCATAATCCAACCGCGAAGCATCCCGTAAACAAGCCACTTCCCTGTCTACAGGCTTAAACAACTGATAAAACGGTGCATTCAGTGCCCAATCCCGAAACCAAATGATGCTTAATTCACTTTTCGTCTTTCCTGCCAGCATTACCGCCGAAGCCACTGCACGCATACGGTTGGCCAATCCTCCTACCGGTACAAATGTTATTTTACCCATTCCTGTTTAAAATTTGAGGCAAATATAAATAACATCGCTTATAAATGCTAATTAATTACTACTTTTGCAATATATATACCTAAATTTATTATGCAAGCAATCATTCTAGCCGCCGGCATGGGCAAGCGCTTGGGAGATCTTACCAAAGATAACACCAAGTGTATGATTAAAGTAAACGGGACCTATCTGATAGACCGTCTGCTCTCACAGTTAGATTCATTAAATCTGGAACGCATCATTTTAGTCATAGGCTACCAGGGAGAGAAATTACGTACCCACATAGAGAAACAAAGTAGAAATACTCCGATAGAATATATTTACAATCCTGTCTACAATAAGACCAATAATATCTATTCTCTCTATCTTGCTAAAGAGGAATTGCAAAAGCAAGATACTTTATTAATTGAATCCGATTTGATTTTTGAGGATACACTTTTCCACAAAATTTTAAATAACCCCTATCCCAATCTGGCACTTGTAGCTAAATATGAGCCATGGATGGACGGCACGATGGTACGGCTCAATACTGAAAATGACATCATTGATTTTATCTCAAAAAAAACGTTCCGCTACGCAGATATTGACGATTACTACAAAACCGTCAATATCTATAAATTCAGTAAAGAGTTTCTCCGCAACAGTTATGTGCCATTTCTTGAAGCCTACAGCAAAGCCCTGGGTAATAACGAATATTACGAACAGGTATTACGGGTAATCACCCTGCTGGAGAGATGTGAACTGAAAGGACTCCCTTTGGAAGGAGAACGCTGGTATGAGATTGATGATATACAAGATCTTGACATCGCTGAAACCATTTTTGCCGAACAGGACCAGCTACAACGCTACCAAAAAAGATATGGCGGATACTGGCGTTTCCCAAAGCTGAAAGATTTCTGCTATTTAGTAAACCCCTATTTTCCACCACAAAAAATGTGTGAAGAACTACAGGCTAATTTTAATGTGCTTCTCCGTGAATACCCTTCCGGCATGGGAGTGAATACACTTGTCATGGCAAAAAACTTCGGTATCCGGCAAGATTATGTGGTTGTTGGCAACGGAGCCGCCGAAATCATCAAAGCGCTGATGGAACATTCAGATGGCAAAATGGGAGTAATTTATCCCACTTTCGAAGAATATCCCAACCGACAATCAGAAGAAATCATTGCATTCTATCCACAGAATGCCGATTTTCATTATACGGCAAAAGAACTGATGCTTTTTTATGCGGACAAAGATATCCGCCATTTACTCTTGATCAATCCGGATAACCCATCAGGTAACTTCATCCCCCTCAACGAACTTATGGATTTGCTGGCATGGACGCAGCAGCGAAATATCCACTTAATACTGGATGAATCTTTTGTTGACTTCAGCGAAAAAAGTGTCGAAAATACGCTGCTTAAGAATGAAGTTCTGGAAACATACCCACACCTCACAGTCATTAAAAGTATTTCCAAATCTTATGGAGTTCCGGGATTACGCTTGGGGATAGCCGCATCTTCCGACAAAGAGATAATATCCTATTTACGAAAAAACATGGCTATATGGAATATAAACTCCTTCGCCGAATTCTATTTACAGATATACAGCAAGTATAATAATGATTATCAAAATGCCTGTAAAAAATTCATAGCCGAGCGCCAACGCTTTTTCGAGGTATTGCAACAGGTTGACTTCCTACGTGTCATACCTTCACAAGCCAATTATTTCCTGTGCGAAGTAACTTCCCGCTTCAGTTCCACCAAACTCGTTTCTTTATTGCTGGAGCATAATCTCTTGTTAAAAGATTGTAGTACCAAGACAGGATTCGATGGCAGGAATTACATCCGTATCGCCATACGCGATACTGAAGACAACAATTATCTGGCTGAAAACTTAAAAAAACTGCAAGCATGAGTATCAATATCTGTATTTGTGGCGGTGGCGGTCTGGGGCACGTCATTGCAGGAGTAGCTGCACATAAAGGCTTTAATGTTTCCATCCTCACCCGGCATCCCGACCAATGGAATCCATCATTACTCATTGAAGATTGCCGGGGAAATACATTCTCCGGCTCATTAGCCTGCGTTACGGCTAACCCGGCAGAAGTCATTCCACACTCTGATATCGTATTGCTTTGTCTCCCCGGATTTGCCATTGAGGAAGAACTTCTCCACATACAACCGTTCTTGCAGGAAAAAACTTGCATAGGAAGTGTAGTCAGTTGTACCGGTTTTTTCTTTACCGCTTATAGAATATTAGGCAAAACAGCTTCACTCTTCGGATTCCAGCGTGCTCCATTCATTGCCCGTGTGCAAACCTATGGCCAGAAAGCACTCTTGTTGGGATACAAAAAGGAATTACAAATAGCCACCGTAAACATATCAAAATCCGATATTTTACTACGAACTCTTCAAGAAATGTTAGATACGCCGGTGCGTATGCTTCATCATTTTCTAGAAGCCAGCCTGACCAATAGCAATCCATTGCTTCATCCAGCCCGTCTTTATTCACTTTTCCATACCTGGAGTAGAGGAAAAGCATATCATGAGATTCCCGGGTTCTATAATAGTTGGGATGAAGAAAGTTCGGAGCTCCTCATTGCTTGTGACAATGAATTCCAACAAATTCTGAAAGCACTGCCGGTCCGAATAGAGCCAATTCCTACTTTATTGGAATATTATGACAGTTATGATGCAAGGTCACTTACCCGCAAGATACGCTCCATCATTGCCTTCAAACATATTCCAGCTCCTATGGAAAAAACAGAAAAAGGATTTCTGCCTGATTTCAAAAGCCGGTATTTCACTGAGGATTTTCCATTTGGATTATTGATAATCAAATCAATAGCAGAGGTATTAAACATTTGTACCCCAAACATTGATAAAATATTGCTATGGGGGCAAGATGTATTAAACAAAGAATATATCCACGAAGGAGAATTAAAAGGAAAAGACCTGTCAAAAACAGGTTACATCAACGCTGATTTGTTTTATAAACTACTAAAAAATTAATGTATGGATAGTGAACTAAGAAAGCGATTTAACCCCGATGGTTCCCTTCTCCGTCGCCAGCAACTACGTATGTTAGAGCTTCTGGAGGTTATTGATGTGATTTGTCGCAAGCACCAAATACCCTATTGGCTCAGTTCCGGAACTCTAATAGGTGCAGCACGTCACAAAGGTTTCATTCCCTGGGATGATGATCTGGACATAGAAATGCTTCGCTCAGATTACCTGCGTCTGCTGAAAGTTCTTCCTCAAGAACTTCCGGACAATCTTGCATTGCAAACTAATGAAACAGATCCCAATTACATCTTTATATACGGCAAATTACGTGATAAGGATTCTCATTTGGAAGAAACAAATTCATATGACCGTATTTTCCATTATACCGGTATCTACATTGATATTTTTCCTTTAGAAAATATCCCTTATTGTCTAGCTTGGATAGGAGGACACATGCAAGGGCAGATATACAATCAGTTGAATAATAAAAATATAAAAGAAAGCACATTATACAAACGGATTCGTAGAATTTATCATTTTAATACCCGCATCGGTTTTCCCATCCTAAGGTTCATTGCCAAGTTATTCCCCGGAAAAGAATTACGCCATTCTTTTGGCACCGCCTATTTCAAACCGCGCTATACAGACGATATTTTTCCACTGACAGAAATGGAATTTGAAGGAAAAATGTTCCCCGTACCACGCCAAACAGATGCTGTGCTAAGGAAGATATACGGTAATTATATGCAATTACCGGATTTAGAGAATATACATCCACATTACAACAAACTCGAATTTTACAAATAAAGGAGATTGAACCATGAAACCATCCCTTGTAGATGTACCCGTACTTATATTGTTCTTCAACCGCCCGCAACAATTGTCGCAAGTGTTTGAACAAGTCAGGAAAGCCCGTCCCTCCAAGCTCTTCCTCTATCAGGACGGGCCGCGTGGCGAACGCGACCTGCCCGGCATAAAGGCATGCCGCGAAGTGGTGGACCAGATAGACTGGGAATGTGAAGTGCATCGTAAGTATCAGGAAAAGAATTATGGTTGCGACCCTTCGGAATACATCTCACAGAAATGGGCCTTTTCCATGGTTGACAAATGCATCGTATTGGAAGATGACGACGTGCCTTCCGTATCTTTCTTCACCTTCTGCAAAGAAATGCTGGACAGGTACGAACAGGATACCCGCATCACCATGATTGCCGGTTTCAATAACGAAGAGATCACTCCGGATGTACCATACGACTATTTCTTCGCCTCCACCTTCTCCATCTGGGGATGGGCCAGCTGGAAAAGAGTCATCGACCAATGGGACGAGCATTATACCTTTCTGGAGGATACATTCAATATGCAGCAACTGGAACAGCTCATGAAAGAACGGAAATTCCGTAAAGACTTTATCTATATGTGCCATCGCCATAAAGAAAACAACAAAGCCTATTATGAAACCATCTTCCACGCTTCCATGCTTTTCAACTCGGGACTGGCTATCGTGCCCACCCGCAACATGATTAACAACTTGGGAGCCACGGCAGATTCCACCCATTTTGCCGGTTCTGTGCATACACTGCCTAAAGGATACCGCCGCATCTTCACCATGAAACGGTATGAAGTAGAATTTCCTCTCAAGCATCCTCGTTATGTCATTGAGAATGTAGCTTATAAAAAAGCTGTCTACCGCATTATGGGGTGGGGACATCCCTGGATTAAGATAGGACGTTCTTTTGAAGAACTATTTCTGAACCTGCGATACGGCAATTTTTCCATCATCACTAAAGCAATAAAAAACAGAATTAACAAATGGCTGAAAAGAGACCAACACCGGTAAAACCACTCACTATTTATTTTTATCACACCCGATTAACCCGTGAAAGTTACGAGGAATGGAAAGATTATAAGTTTCCGGGACATATCCTCTACGGACTTCCTTTGCTGGAAAAATATGGAATCCGGTCGGTGATGCATAAATACAAAGCTTTCCCCAGCCGTCTGAAACTAATGCTCTATGCCACTAAAGAGATTCTGTGCTGCAAAGAGCCATACGAAGTGCTCTACGGTACATCTTTCCGTGGGTTGGAACTTATCATCCTACTCAGAGCATTAGGCCTCTACCGCAAGCCCATTGTCATTTGGCATCACACTGCTTTAAAAACCTCATCCAGAAAAATAAGAGAACGCATCTCACGTTTCTTTTATAAGGGCATTGATCATATGTTCCTGTTCAGTAAAAAATTGATTAAAGACTCATTAGCAACCGGAAAAGCTCCCGAAGAAAAGCTTCAGCTTATCCATTGGGGGCCGGACCTCGCTTTCTATGACCATCTTCTACAAACAATGCCGGATCGGAAACCGGAAGGTTTTATCTCCACCGGGAAAGAAAACCGGGATGTAGACACAATGCTGCAAGCTTTCTGCGCCACCGATCAACAACTGGACTTGTACATAGCCCCCACCAATGGAAGTGTAAACTACCAACAGATTATTGAAAGCTTCTGTCTGCCCGATTCTGTACGAGTACATTATACGGACGGTGTCATCCCATACTTGTTGGCACAGAAAGTGGCACGAAAAAGCTGTGTTGTCATCTGCTGCATGGATTTTCCTTATACCGTAGGTCTTACCACACTGGTAGAGGCCTTTGCATTAGGCATCCCTGTCATTTGCTCACGTAATCCTAATTTTGAAATGGATATAGACAAAGAAGAAATAGGAATTACCGTAGCCTATGATGACGTGGAAGGGTGGATCAATGCCATTCATCGCATAGCCGACCATCCCGAAGAAGCCCAAAAAATGGGCGCCAACGCCCGAAAGCTGGCAGAAAAACGTTTCAATTTGGAAATCTTTTCCCGTGAAATAGCAGAAAGCTTACTGGAAATATCCAAGATGTCCCCTAAAAAACGTACATTTGCATAAACTTTTATGCACATGAGAGTACTTATCATCAATACGTCTGAGCGAATAGGTGGAGCCGCCATTGCAGCCAACCGCCTCATGGAGGCTTTAAAAAACAACGGAATAAAGACAAAAATGCTTGTACGCGACAAGCAGACCGACCAGATAAGTGTCGTTGAACTAAAGAAATCATGGTGGAAAGTATGGCAATTCATCTGGGAGCGTGTCGTTATCTGGCAAGCCAACCACTTCAAGAAACATAACTTGTTTGCCGTTGACATAGCGAATACCGGCACCAATATCACAGCATTGCCCGAATTTACCCAAGCCGATGTCATTCATCTGCATTGGATTAACCAAGGTATGTTGTCACTGACAGATATCCGGCGTATCATCCAATCCGGCAAGCCCATCGTTTGGACAATGCATGATATGTGGCCTTTTACTGGTATCTGCCACTATGCAGGAGATTGCGATAAATATGCCACACAATGCCACAACTGTCCGCAACTTTACAAAGGGAGCAAGAAAGACATAGCCTACCGTACTTTCCAGAAAAAGAAAAAACTGTTTGAAGGAGCACAAATCACCTTTGTAGCTTGTAGCCGCTGGTTAGAATCATTGGCTAAGAAAAGTGATCTGATTAAAGGTCAGACCATTACCAATATTCCCAATGCAATCAACACCAACCTGTTCAAACCTCGTGATAAAAAACAGGCCAGAGAAAAATGCCACCTCCCGCAAGACAAGAAGTTATTGCTTTTCGGCTCCGTAAAAATTACAGACAAGAGAAAAGGAATAGACTATTTGGTATCAGCTTGCAAACAAATAGCTTCCTCATATCCTGATTTTAGTAAAGAGTTAGGTGTAGTGGTTTTTGGCAACCAAGCCGAACAATACGCTTCCCTGTTTCCTTTCCCTATCTATCCGATGAATTATGTCAGCAACGAGAAAGAACTGGTAGATATTTACAACGCAGTCGACTTATACGTCACACCTTCTTTACAAGACAACCTACCCAATACCATCGTAGAGGCAATGGCCTGTGGTATTCCGTGCATAGGGTTCAATGTAGGAGGTATTCCACAAATGATTGACCACCTGCACAACGGCTATGTTGCCGAATATCAGTCTTCCAAGGATCTGGCAAACGGAATTCACTGGGCATTGACCGAAGGAGAATATGAAAGTCTGAGCGAAGAAGCCTGCCGTAAGGCAGTATCCAGCTATTCGGAAAGTACCATCGCCAAGAAATATGTTGAAATCTATAACAAGATTACAGGGAATCATGCATAACCATCATCCTCATCCCAAGTTTTCTATTATTACTGTCACCTACAACGCCGCAAAAGTATTGGAGGATACTATACAAAGTATTGTTACACAAACTTATAAGAATCTGGAGTATATAATTGTAGATGGGGGATCAACAGATGAAACACTGGATATCATTCACAAATACCAGGAACATATCACCACTGTTATCAGTGAACCCGACCAAGGTTTATACGATGCCATGAACAAAGGAATAAAATTGGCAACCGGAGATTATCTTTGTTTCTTGAATGCCGGTGACGGCCTGCACGAGGATGATACTTTGCTGCAAATGGTACATTCCATCAATGGAACAGCCCTGCCGGGAGTACTATATGGAGAAACAGAAATTGTGGACAGTCAAGGGCATTTTTTATATATGCGCCGCCTGTCCGCACCCGCAACGCTTACCTGGAAAAGCTTCAAGCAAGGAATGCTAGTCTGCCATCAAGCCTTTTTCGCCCGCCGTGATCTGGTGGAACCATATGACCTGAGATATCGGTTCTCGGCAGATTTTGACTGGTGTATCCGTATCATGAAGAAAGCGGATGTACTCCATAACACCCATCTTACTCTTATTGATTACCTGAATGAAGGAATGACCACCCGTAACCATAAAGCCTCCTTGAAAGAACGCTTCCGTATTATGAGCCGTCACTATGGATGGGCAAGCACAGTGACACACCACTTATGGTTCGTTCTGCGCCTGCTTTACAAATAATCCGGAGTCTGGCTTACGACGGGCCTTAATCAATTTTCCTACGGGCTCTTCTGACCTGCAAGAATAAGAACAAGACCAGCACACAGGTCAATACACCCAACGCCACAAAAGCCACCGTTTCCGTAACATGCAGCGATTTCGGATCGAACTTAAATTCCACTACATGCTTTCCGGCCGGCACATTCATCGCCCGAAGAATATAATCCGCTCTTCCGTGCGGTGCTTCCACACCATCAATATATGCCTGCCAACCAGGATAGTAAATTTCCGAGAAAACCACTGTTCCTCCTGTCTTCGAATTAACCTCATATTTCAAGTCATTAGGTTCGTACGCAGTCAGTTTGATTGTACCCAGTGTATCTGTTTCAGCCGCCGATTTTACCTCCGCACTGAATTTTTTATCTACGACAGCCGTTTTTGCCGGATCTATCCGATGCAAAGCATCTATCTCTTCATTGGCATTATCCACATACTGCACCTCGTTTACAAACCAAGCATTGCCCAGCGTATAAGGATTCTGTATCGGGACAGTCTTTCCATCTTGCAGCGGAAAAATAAAGTAACGGGTATTCAGCATATTCAACACAGGAAAACCGGACGGAGCCACCTTCTGCATATCGCCTCCCGCCTCCGAAACAGCCTTGAACACGCCATTCATCTCGGTGCTGATATGCTCCTCTATCATTTCCTGATAGCGGCGCAACTTGGCGGCATGATATCCACCGATGCTCTTATGCCAATAAGAAGTCGTATTTTCATTAAACGTATTGCCGGCTAGGTTCAGTACCCGGAAATCCAACGTTTTATCGGCCAATATTGCCTTATCCGTTTCGGTCGGTTTAAAGGAATTATCCTGCTGCACCTTCTCCACAAATTGTTCATCATACAAATAACGTTTGTTCACACTCCACATATCTGCCAGACAGAGGACAGCCAATGCCAGAATCGTCACCTTCGCCTTTAGTTTGCCCATGCCATATAACCAAAGAACTGCCGTACCTATCATAATAACAAAGAAACTGCGCCATGCATCCGAAGTAAAGATACTCTGACGGATTTCTTCCAGATTAGCAAGTAACGGAGCCAGCTGATCTGCCGGAATACCCTGCAATGCCTGCATTTCCATACTTGAAACATACGACGGGAAAAAGAAACCGGGAGCTAATGCAAACAATAAAGCGATGCCACCTGTCAATCCCAGGCTGATATAAAACGACCGGGCCTGTTCCTTAACCAACTGAGGGCGTGCCATTACCTCCTTTAAAGCAAGGACTGCCAACAAAGGTATGGTAAACTCAGCAATGACCAAAATAGAAGAAACCGCACGGAATTTATCGTACATCGGGATATAATCCAAAAAGAAATCAGTGAATCCCATAAAATTCTTTCCCCATGACAGCAGGACAGACAAAACTGTAGCACTCAAAAGCGCCCATTTCATAGGACCTTTCACTATAAACAGCCCAAGAACAAACAGAAACATCACAAACGCCCCCACGTATACAGGACCGGATGTACCGGGTTGCTCACCCCAATACTGACCTATCTGGCTATAGATACTATTATACATAGGATTCGCCTTTTCCATCGCCTTTTCGTTAGCTGCCAAAGGTACGGAAGCACCACCTTTCACATTAGGGACAAGCAAAGAGAAAGTCTCACCGATACCGTAGCTCCACTGAGTGATATAATCTCGTTCCAGACCACTTTTTGTCTGATTATGACTATCCGGTTTCACCAGCTCACTCTTTCCACGCATCGTTTCCTTACTATACTCATACGTATGATATAAGTTAGATAGATTTATACAAACTCCCAAAATACCGGCCATCAACAACACACCAGTTGCTTTCAGAAATTGCGGCATTTCCTTCTTCTGCCAAGCATCCACTCCGAACGCAACCGCCATAAAGAGCATGACAAAAAGAAAATAATAACTCATCTGCACATGGTTCGACACTATTTGCAAAGCAACAAAAACCGCTGTCAGCAAACCACCTGACAAGTATTTCCCTCTATAAGCCAATACCATACCGGCTATAGTGGGTGGAATATAAGCCAAGGTTACAAATTTCCAGATGTGTCCGGCAGCTATAATGATGAAAAAATAAGAAGAAAACGCCCACAACACAGCCCCCAATGAAGCCAGCCAGACCGAGAAATCGAATGCACGCAATAATATATAAAAGCCCAACAGCATGACAAATACATACCACACATAATTCGGGAGATACAAATGATATAACTTCTCCACTCCCTTCAGGGTATCCGTAGAATCATAACTGGGTGCCATCTGATAAGTAGGCATACCACCAAAAATCGAATTAGTCCAGCGCGTACGCTCTCCCGTACGTTCCAGATATTCTTTCGCTTCTTCACCGGCACCAATGCCCGCCACAGAGTCATGTTGTGAAAGGATACGCCCTTCTGTCACTGCCGGGAAAAAATAGACGAATGAGATGACAGCAAAAAGGATAATCACTACTATATCAGGTAGTATTCTTTTAAATAAGTTCATAAGTATATCTGTTTATTAACGTTGCAAAGATACGATATACTCTGATAAAATGCGTACATTTGCAGCCATAAATAAAGTTGAATTATGAAAATAGGAATTATAACAGCCATGAGTTCCGAGCAGAAACAAGTAGCGCAACTGCTCGAAAACAAGAAAGAATACACCGAAGGTCCTTTCCAATATACTGAAGGCAGCATTAGAAATAATACCATTATCCTGATGAAATGCGGAATAGGTAAAGTGAACGCTGCTGCCGGTACTGTAGAACTGATCCGTACCTTCCAACCCGACTGTGTCATCAGCACCGGTGTAGCAGGAGGCATAGACAGCTGCCTGAAAATAATGGATGTTGTGGTGAGCCGACAAGTTGTATATCATGATGTATGGTGTGGAGAAGGCAATATGTACGGACAGATACAAGGACTTCCCGCCCGATTCGAAGGTAATGCCACATTGTTTGATTGCGCCATGTCACTGGATACTCCGACCGCCATTCATGGAGGTCTGATATGCAGCGGAGACAAATTCATCACCGACCGTTCCGAACTGAACGACATTAAAGAAAAGTTCCACGAAGGGCTGGCAGTAGATATGGAATCGGGAGCCATCGCCCAAATCTGTTATATATATAAGGTACCGTTCATCAGTTTCCGTATCATCAGCGATACGCCGGGATCCGACAACCATTGGGAACAATACACAAATTTTTGGGAGACTATAGCCGACCGTTCCTTCGAGGTCACTCATACCTTCCTTTCCTCATTACCAGCTAATTTATAAAAACGAATAATATGAAAACAATACCCAGTTTTACCATTGACCATATCCGCTTGCTTCGCGGTATCTATGTATCCAGAAAAGACGAAGTGGGCGGTGAAACGGTCACCACCTTTGACATCCGCATGAAAGAACCCAACCGGGAACCTGCTTTGGGACAAGGAGCCTTGCATACCATAGAGCATCTAGCCGCTACCTACCTGCGTAACCACCCTATATGGTCTGACAAAATTGTCTACTGGGGACCGATGGGATGCCTCACCGGTAACTACCTGTTAATGAAAGGCGATTTAAAATCGGAAGATATTGTAGAACTGATGCAGGAAACGTTCCGCTTTGTAGCCGATTTTGAAGGCGAAGTTCCGGGAGCCTCCCCTAAAGATTGCGGTAACTACTTGCTTCACGACCTGCCTATGGCCAAATGGGAGTCGGCCAAATATCTGCATGAAGTATTGGAGCACATGACAAAAGATAATCTGTACTATCCTACTAAAGAGTAATTCTCAACAACAGAACAGTAGAAACGTAATAACAGAAAATAGAAAAGCCGCTTTCTTTTCAGAGAGCGGCTTTTCTTTAAGTCCTTTTCAATAAAGATTGAATTACTTACGTAATCCTAGTGCTTTAACAATAGCACGATATCTTTCGATATCACGGTTCTTCAGGTAGTTCAACAACGCACGGCGTTTACCTACCAAAGTTGTCAAAGCTCTTTCAGTGCTATAATCTTTTCTGTTGAGCTTCAGGTGCTCAGTCAGGTGAGAAATACGGTATGAAAACAAAGCTATCTGCGCTTCAGCTGAGCCAGTATCAGTGTTAGACTTTCCGTACTTTTCAAAGATTTCTTGTTTTTTAGCTGCATCTAAATACATAATTCTTAGATTTTTTGATATATAAAATTTTCATTTAGCGGGTGCAAAGATAGACATTATCTTTTATATCACAATGAATTAGAGCGATTTATTTTAAAAATAATCTTCTATCTCTTTTACTGTCGCATCTTTCAGCATATCTTCGAACATCATAGCAAAGGCTGCCCAACTGACATTGAATGAAATTGTAAACCCGATTTCTTTTCATCCGATGAATAAAAGTGCCCAGTCCGAAACCGTTTCTTCATGAATTTCGGACTGGACACTTTTTAAACTATCGCTATTTTATTTCAACCAGCCACTCATGGAACCCATCATAAGGGGTATAGTGCAATACATATTCGGATTGGCTATGACTGATAACTTTATCCCAAGGAATCCGGTTTACATCAATTTCCGCCCTTGCCAGCCACAAAGCATTTTCCATCACATAACGGTCTAAAGAAAGCTCAAGCATCATCCGGCTCAAATAAAAAGCAGACTGTTCATAGGCATACCATTTACCGTCACTTTCCCGATAGATATATATCAAGCCATCATTGCTTAATTCTCTTTCCAACATCATTATTATCTCGCGCATAATTTTATAGATTACTCGTTTTTAATCAGTATCATCTCATTGTCCGAGCACAGAACCACAATCCAAGGGCCGTTCAGTAACTTATTCAAATCGACTTCCACCTTATCCAGCATAACACCTCTCAATACCGTCTCATTAAGTTTCTTCAACAAATGAGCAGAACGGTAGCAAGCGTACCAACGTCCGTCTTCTTCGGATATATAAATTTCCGATTTACCGCATGATTTCTTGTCCATGATTTCTAACAGGTTGCTCATAACATCCTCCTTTATACTTAATAATAGCCTAAGCTATTATATCGCCATACCAGCCTGAAACGATGCGACTCATTTCTTGACCTGTTTTCTGACACTCCCTGCCCCGGAATATATACTTTTGACTGATTTCCCTCCGTCGTAGCTGTCCAATAAGGCACACCTGACCAATTATTATACTTAATACCGGAACTGGTAATCACCCCATTTATTTGCTGCCACTCTGCTTCTGCGGGCAAAGAGAAATGATAAAAAACCGTATAGCTATTACCCGATGTGACAGGAGTAGAACTACCACTGGAATTAACCGCCACACCTATCGCATTATCCATTACACTTCTTTCATCATTGTCACTGGAATAATGTTCTTTATTTATCTTCTTATAATACTCCTTTATTATTTTCTGTCCGTCCGTCAGGTTCGTTGTGTACCCATTGTCTCCCCAGGGCAGACCGCCAACAGCAAAACGGTCTATTCTGTCAACATACAATTGTTCTGTAATCTGGATAGGATACCATTGTTTGATAGGATATTTCATTTCGCTGCCCGCAACAGGCTTGTTTTGCGCATCCAGTTTACGCACATAAATATTGCACGAACGATACGGCTTCTCTGAGTTCCATTCTTTCTCCCAAATCGTTTTTTGATCAGCGTATCCCTTTAAATACATTCTAAGCTCTGCCGTTCCCTCCTTTTGTATCACATTGTATTCATCATATCTAGGAGTAATCCAACTCATATCAGACTCAAACATCACCCAATAGTCTCCAGAAACGCCATCAAAATCATCCACTTTGATTTGCCATTTCTGCCTATCGGTACTCACCACTTTGATTTTCACCAAATGTCCGTCAATATTATAATCTTGCCCTTCATTGAACTGAATAAACAAGTCAGACAATTCGCTGTCTACCCTCCATTGAGCATCCTTCGTGTTTCCCGAGATGTTGATCACACCGTTCTCATCCATGCAGCCCGATTCTTTCACACCTCCCGCTCCGCGCAAATGAAGCGTAACATTATAAATGGTATTTCTGTTCACATCAAAATCATACGATATGTTCTTACCTAAAAACAGTCGGTAACTAATAGTTCCCTTTACATGTGCACTGCTCGATTTATATTCATAATCCGCCGTAACAAGGATGTATGAACATCTGCGACCCAAGTTCTCATTGTCTGTATAGTCGGTAAATGCAGCATACACTTCTTTACCTGCCTCCATCGTATTTTTGATACGATTCGGGGTTTTGGCTTTTTCATTACCATTTTGGGCATCCGTACAGTTTTGGGCATGAACCGTCTGTTTATTCTCAAACTGATAAAGACGCTCGGACATCACTTGAGTTTCGCCATTTCCACTTGGTCCCGTAAGCAACGAACCGGATGGGAAGTCATACTTCTGTCCTTCCTTGTCAAAAGAAGTAAAATCCGTTATACTATTATCCGAAGCCAAGGTACAAGTCTTAGGCACATTACATAATTGTACTGATCGGGGCGTCAAGGTCACTTCGTTGTCCAGCCCGGAAGTATTGATATTTACTTTAATCATAGCATACGGGCGTTTCAAAGAAACTTTAGCCAAATAGCAACCTTTATTACCACCTTGAGCCCCCTCATGCGGATTCTCGGTATAGATAAACTGCTCGGATGCACCGTAAAGGAGACAAACGGATGTTTCATCAAAATCCACCGGCCACTGAATCAAACTCTCTTTAACACTCTGCCACAATGACAAAGTAATCTTTCGTCCATAATTAGCGATAACCTCTACTCTTACAGCCTGGTTACCTTGTTTGGCATTGATGTGGATATATACTTTTCCATCTGCTGTTTTAGAAGAAACGACCTCTGCACTACCATTCTCCACACTACCGGAAACTTCGAACGAATCCCCATTCTTAACCAGATAGACGGTTACCGTATTTCCTCCATAATTCACTTTTACATTCACATCATCAATAACGGAGAATATGGAGTTATCTCCGGCAGCCCTGCTGTTCATGTTCACAGAAGTAATATCGGCTGGTGATATTGCTATGACCACAGGAGCATCGTCCTCCACTCCGGACTCCGGACCGGCTAACTCCTCTGCCGTACAAGCACCCAACATACAAATGATGAAAAACATCATTATCAGTCTTATTGTCTTCATTTTTCCTCCTTTTGTTTATTCATAGCCCGGACTAAGCAATATTTCATCCCAATCTGCCACATAAGTTTCCACATCCGTCTTCAAACCGCCTCCAGCAGGAGTCTCGGTCACTTTTATATTAAATATATACACATGGTTACGCACCACCTCAAACCGATCTCCAACCCCATCTTTTCTGAACTCGATCGTTTTTGTCTTGGTTTCACCTCCATATGTGTAAGTCACATCCAAGGATACTGCCCGGCTGTCGTTATTTTCTTGTTCCGGCAAATAAATCAAATCCTCATAAGCCATTGTCACATTCAGTCCCGTATAAACAAAGTTCTGCGGCTTCATCGACAACCCTGTTACGTAAGGACTTTGGTACTGAATTGTTTCATCGGGGCTCAACGTAGCTTGTGACACACAATACCCTTTATCATTAGCGTTATTCACCGTGATGCCGGTAATAGTAAAATCGCCTTTTGTATCTTGAAGCCCTTGTTTCCCGTTCACCCAAAGGCTCACCTTAGCCACTGCCCTATACAGTTTGCACTCTAAGCTTGGTCCTGCAGGAGGGACACCGGTAGCGGGACTGATCCCCCACATCGGCAGACGCCTTTCGGCCAGATTCCACGGGGTCGGACCAGTGTAATTATAAACCAATTTATTATAGATTTCAACGGCAGTATTGCCTACCATCGTATTAAGATATGCCTGCATTCCCTCACTGACTCCCTGAATTTGGTTCTGATTCAAATTGGCGAGAACCACCAACCGTACCTGTTCATTACCTATCGTCCTCTGCATAGTCCCTTCCAGTATCTTTTGGTCGGCATAATCATTAATCACTCTCAAATCCTCTACCAAATATTTCAGTCTTTGAGTAACCGCATCAATCACTAGTACATACACATCGCCTTCCACAATAGTCCCCTGTTCCGGAGTGGTAAAATCCCAATTACCATCTGCTGTGGGCGCGTCAACCGTTCTGGAAGAATTCCCCGAAAGAGACAATGCAAGACGTACCGGCGCTCTTCCGTCCCCCCCAGCCTTCGCCGCCAACTCGTCCTTCGCACACGACGAGAAGCACAGTC
Source organism: Phocaeicola sp. RTP21359st1_B8_RTP21360_211022 (assembly GCF_040911965.1). Classification (NCBI taxonomy): domain Bacteria; kingdom Pseudomonadati; phylum Bacteroidota; class Bacteroidia; order Bacteroidales; family Bacteroidaceae; genus Phocaeicola; species Phocaeicola sp. RTP21359st1_B8_RTP21360_211022. Next base: position 74,612 of record NZ_JBDFXP010000011.1, on the reverse strand, counting down.
CGCAGAACACCGCCATCACTATATAGGATAAACCTCTTTTCATAGATTGCTTTTTTAGTTTCGTTATTACATGTCCAGTTCGTTGAAGCGTACCACCCAATCATTGATAATGATGCTAGTATTAATCCACTTCATGCTCTCGTCCAAAAAGAAAGTCATATTGTATTCGTCCTGGCGATCCAGATACTCCTGATTGGTCATCTCATGTCCTTCTGCTTCAGTAAGCAGCAAGTATTTCACTAATGGTATGGAAAGTACAGGCTCCCCTGTTTCCTTGTTGGTTATGGTGAGGCGGGGATTATTTTCAACCACCAGACGCCCTACGGTAATCTGTGCAATAGCTACGCTGATATTGCTGTCCTCTGCATCTCCATCGGCACGTGTTCCCATATCCGTGCCACCCTGCATACGGTAATAGGGATAATATGTTAATGTTTCGTCCTCCAGCAGCTTATTATCATAGTTCATCAAACCGTTGTCGTCTGTAATCGTAAATTCAAATTTATCTACCTCCACAGTCACTCCGTCCATTTGCTGGAGAATGATGCGTATGGTGTTGGTGTTCTTCACCAGTGGCACAGTCACTACCTGCGAGCTTGCTGCCCGCGAGAAAGATTGCTTGGTCACTTCACCGTGCCACAACGCAGAAAGTTTACTGTTCACAACAGCCGTTCCATCAGCCGCACGACTGTACAGACGATCCATCCTGCATTGCAGTTCATCTAGCGAGGATTCCCCTGCCGTAACCAAAGGCACTGAGAATGAAGCCTCATCATTCAGTCCCGCCCAAGTGACAAGATGATAGTCACCCGGTTCCAAATCCACTTTCATGGTATATCCTTCTTCTCCCAGCACATCGCCTTCTTCTGTCTTCTGATATACCAACTTGCCGTTATCGTCAAAAGCATAAAGTGTCACAGTCCCCACCTCGCGCGAGAAAGCATCGGCATACTTCATGTTATAATCATACTTGAATTTCACTCTGTACTCTACAGAGCAATCTACCTCTTCTTCACCGAGTATGCTGTCGCACGACACAACGGCACTTCCCAATGTCATGGCCATCATCAGGCTGAAGGAGAATTGTCGGGCGAATGTTTTTACTGTTTTCATGCTTTTGGTCATTTTATAATGTTAGAATATAGAAAGGTATAAAGGGGAGGGAGATGAATCCTCCCCTGTCTGTCATAGTGTTTGTTAGAACTCAATGTTATTGAAACGTACAATCCAAGGAATAATCTTAGCATTCAATTGCAAATAGAAATTATTATCACTCTCTTCACCGCTAGGATCTATTGTTATTGTTGCACCACCGATATTCTCGAATCCAGTAACTTTCAGTACATAGATATTATTTCTCATGATTGCCTTATCCATATACTGATCTCCTTTATTGTGGCAAATTTCAGATGAATAATAATAGCAATGTCCATTTTCATAAGTATCATAAGATGCATCTGCACCATTATCAGCTTTTACAGCATCAATAGATGTATAAAATTTATTATTGCATTTATAAATGGTACCAACAGGCTCACCCGTTTCATCGCCAATCTGACCACGGAAAATAATACCAGTCACTAAAGCTGGTACTTGCTTTTCTTTTTTCACAATATTTTCTAAACAATAAGCCAAACGATGACCTACCTGTTCATTATCGTTAATGTCAGTATTAGCAGTGGGAAGATCTTGGAAATAAACTTGGCTATCATCGCTGGCCTCATCAACTTTATCCGCATTTACATTTTTCAATGCGTTATAGAAATATGATCCAAAAACTTGGTCGTAATCTGTTACATTATTCTTATTCTTTGAATTAGGATCAACCATATAGGCCATATTGTCTACACCTAACAAGCCTAAAGTCCTGAAGTTTTCCCAGCTCGCATCCGTCAAATGTCTTGCCGTATACACAGAATTTGAAAGATTCACCAACGCGTATTTATCCAGTTTCACTGTCCAGTCAAGCTTACCATCAGTAGATGTAGTATAATATTCAAATTTGGGGAACGGCTCAAGAAGAGTAAAAATATGTTCACCTGTCTGACCATAAGTTTTTTCTGTCTTTATAAAAGCTCTTCTATCAGTTCCATCTGTTCCCTCATGTATCCAAACATCAGAATTATCATTATCCAAATTCTTTGCCTTATGCAAACCTGTCAAACGAACGGCTTTATTATCGGGATATATATAGTAACCACTTGTAGTTTCCGCAATGGCATAATCAGTAGTTTGTACTGTAAGAGGATATAAGTTATTTGGTTTAGCAATTACATAATTTATCTTTGAAACAACACGTTCCACCTCTACCTCTTTTTTTATTGTTGGATCTTCATAGTTGTTGGATAAAACGTCTACCTTTATCTCTTTTTTGTTCACCATCATAAATTGACCGGCAGCAGCTATGGTTATATCACCAGTTGTTGTATAAGAACTTTCTGCAATTTGTTCATACTTAGACTTATCAGTCGATTGTTGGCTGTTGGCAATAGCTTCTATTGACTCAGTCGGATTTAACACAACAAGCACTTTATACCATCCAGAATTTGCCAATGTAAAGAAAGGATTATAAATGGTCTCTCCACTAGCCGTAGTTTCATTCAATTGTGCCTTTGTTAAATAACCACCGAATTCTTCTTTAGTAAGATTTCCATTTTCATCTAGTCTATTTAAAATTATAACGGCATCTGTTACAGTTGATTCACCTTCGATACCTGGATCCGTTACACCGCTTTCTTCATTATCAGCAGCGCGTGATGAGTTTGATGTAGAACTTATCACTAATGAAAGGTTACCCTTCACTTTCTCTGGTTGATTCACATTGTTTTTCACAATGTCCTCATTCGTACATGCTACCATGGCAGCATATGCCAACATTCCTAATAATAATCCCTTAATCTTCATAATCCTAAGTTTTTAAATTATAAACTATTTTTGTAATTTCCATTCTTGTTTGTCAACACAGCAAAGGTAAGTGGTTAATCGTATAAACCTTAATCGGTATTTTCGACAAAATAGATTGGTATCTTTGACAAAATGACTTTATATCGTCTTTTACAGGGCATTTCCATCATACGTGAATAAAATACCCTACACGTTGAAAGAATCACCTCTTACATTTTTCCATTAAAAAAGAAGAGAAAAAAACAAGGATAACATGTACTTTTTTTTCACTACATCAAACAGATCGGACAGTGTGGCATTTCAGCAAAATATCCCTCCATAAAAGCCGCCCTCATCAACATATGCGGAAGCCAAATCTAAAGTGGGAATCACCCGTAAAAACATAAAAATGTAGTGAGCAAGTGTTTCTCTCATCAAGAAGTACACATTCCTTCACATACGTACATATCCATAGACCTATACAATTATATAGGCTTATGCGTACGTATATAAATACTACATGTTCAAAGACAAGGGTATTTCTTAAAAAGATCAAGTCGTTTTCAAAAAAGACGGCGAGCTTTTTTAAAAAGATGGCGAGCTTTTTAAAAAACGTCTTGATCTTTTTTGCCACTGCCGGAACTTCGACTTCCGACATATTCCATAAAGCCCCCAACCGACAGATTATGTAAAATTCAACTTAAAAACACTGTGAGGACACTAATGCGCTGAACTTTAATTCAAAATCCGGGAATAGACTCCACTACCCCGGATTTTACCTTGCGCTTTTCGCAAAGAACAAGTTTCTTCTAACATCTTTTATTGTACTGTTTGTCTATATGTCTTATTTTACAAAGATTGCTTCATCCTTACGTTTATTGGTCACTTCTTCCAAATTGGCTCCGGCTTCGACGGAATCCTTGGCCTGTGCCTGTTTGAAATAATTCTCAGCAGAGTCGAGGTCCCCTTGCAACAGTTTCAGTACGCCTCTGTTGTTCAGCGTCGCACTCGCCTGTGCATCGGCCTTGTCCAAATAACGTACCGCCTGTTGCAAGTCACCCCGTTGGAGTTCGATAGCGGCAGCGTTTATATTCGCTGTTGGGTCATCAGGAAACATGCGCACTGCCACATCGAACACTTCGTTAAACTCGTCACTCCCCTTTTCGTATGTTTGGGCAACCAGAAACATTTCCTGCAAGCTCAACTGCTGGGGACGGAGCTTTATAATCTGTTTTGCCTCTTCCACATCAAATCCGCGAACTACATAACGTACAGTGTAATCAGAGTGACGCAAAGCCGGATAACAATCCTGTAGTAATGCGGCATATACCTTTCCACCATCCAAGGCCTTAATGCGTTCCTCCTTCACGTCAAAATCGCTCTCATTCTTATCTATTATGGACAAAATCTCTTCTTTCAGCGGTAAATCATTCTTAGCCACATACGCACGCAGTCCGGCCCAGTCCTCGGGTACAGAATTCACCTTGAACAAATCCGCTTTAAAGCCATACTCATTCATTACATAACTCTTCAATGCCTCAGCACGCCCCTGAGCCAAACGCGCATTGGCCGCATATCTGCCCTCAGGAGAAGCATAACCCACAATAGCTATTTCAGTAATGGTAGTATTGACATCATTTTTCACTACATCCACCGTATGTTTGATAGCAGCCAGTTCGGATGGATTATGACGATAATCAGGATAAATCTTCATCTGATTTACCGGAAAATCCAAATAAGCACGTCCTTCCTCGGCACGATTCTTCACAGCCTCGACAGCAGGAGAAACGAATGCCACGACAGGTTTTACCACATAGCGTTCCAAATTGGCACGAGTTATAAAGGCACTGTTTTCTTCTTTCTGACAATCGGCACAGCCACGTATAGCAGCCTGCAGTTCCAGTTCTGCACCATTCATCCATTTCTCGTATGGAATACGGGCTGAATAATTTACAGTCTGTTCCGTTCCATTCTTACGACGAAGAATGGTATATGCATCCGACGGAATACTGCGTTCACGCTGTTGCACGATGGAACGGATACGCCCATATACCCAAATAGCAGGCAAAATCCTGTTATAACTGTTATCCTGTGTCTTCAAAACCGGAGTCAGAGTTGCCACACAGTTGGAAGAAAGCTCCATTGCAGCCGGCAACGTGATATCCATTCCTATCATCACCTGTCCATTATCACTAATCAGGATTGACTGATTGCTGACTTGTACCTGACCACCTGATAATGTCTGTGCACCTACCGGAATAGTCGGTATCAATAATATAAGAAGTATATAACATATAAGTTTCATAATCCGTAATTTTTAGAATATATAAATAAGATTCAAAGCAGCCTTAGTAGGACCCCAATAATTCTTGTTGGATTTCTCCAACATATCTCCACATTCTTCACACTCATATTTCTTATAACGCACATAAGCATAACCCAAACCGATGGTGGCGCCCAGATTCCAATGGCGTCCCAGCACAAACTGATAACCGTAACTGACACCTCCGCCATAAAAATGTCCCTTATAACGGAAGTCTTTCAAATCATCGAAAGGAGAAAACGGCAAATCAATACCGGTAGTATTGTATGCTCCTCCCATTAAATGGAAACCGAAAAAATGACCATTGAACTTATCACAAAGCCAATAACGCAACTCGGGCTGTACCATCACCAGTTTCAACATTTTATTATCGCTGTATTTCCAGGGATTATAATAAAACGGAATATCCACTGTAAGCTTCTTGCTCAACCCTACTTCCACTCCTAAGTTTGGTATGGCGACGGCATCTATCGCCACATTAGTCTTAACAGCCACCTGTCCATACATAAATAAGGAAGAAGCCAGCAGACACACCCATGAAAATAAAAATCTTCGTATTACCATATTCAATTCTCTCTAGCTAAGTTATTTTTTACATCACAAAGGTAGAGGCTATTCTTTTAACAGGATATTGGCAAATTAATCTTTATTAAGAGGTGGTTTCGGCAAAATACAGAATGAACAAAAAACAATCTTAGTTCCTATTTCCGTCAAAAACAGAACATCCATTCAATGAGAAACATTCCAACTATCAAATGGAACACCAACGGAGTTTTCTCCATCCATAAATGAAAATCCTTTCATCATGATAAAAACGCCCCCTTATATAGCCAAACAACTCCTTCTTTCCAACATAGCAGGTATTTTCATCAAAAAGAGGGTGTTTTCATCAAAAAAGCTTGAAAATAATTTGGATACATGAAAAGAATACCTACTTTTGTATCGGATGATAATGGGTCAATCATTCACATAATCAAAAAAACAATAAAAAATTATAGTTCTATGAAGGCAATGCATTTAATAATTGCCATGCTCGTCATGATGAGTTTGGCATCCTGCTCTGCAGATGGTAATGACCCCGTTGAAAACTCAGTTTCAACGTATCTCCTGGAAAAAACGTATGGAGCCAGAAGCGTTACATACGAGGAAAACAATTCTGACAAGTTAAAATTAAGTGAGTTACCGGCTATCAGCCTTTCTGAAGCCGACCATATTCTATCTGTCCTACGAAAACATACTGATGCTCAAGAAGAACTTGATATTCAAACTGCCACCAAAGGAGAACAAACATGGCTTAGAATTGTAATGAAGCAAACAATAGATCATAAATATGCTTTCACTATCCAGTTAAATATGAACTGTTACAATGACGGAAGCCTCTACTATGGCGGATATCAGGCGGAATGTTCTTCTTCTTTGATAAAATGGTATCTTAAAGGTTTCAGCCTGGCTACCGATAATGCCACAAAAAATTATAAATTCGAATCCCAAAGCTATATTTATATGAAAGTAATAGATAATGGAATCAAATATATGCAGATTCCTGTCACTATAAATGGCAACTATAATCCCCGAAACCATGATGCTGCATTTTCCTACAATTTATGATATATAATACAATAATCACTTTATAATATATACCATCATTCCCCCCTTGTTTCTAGCTTGGTATACATACCTTAATAAAATAGCAAGAGACAGGGGGTGTATTTCATTCAAATACAATCGTCTAATAATCAAGACAAGACAAAACTGTGTGAACGGAATACCTACTATCCTTTCTTTTCACCGAACCTGTTGATACTAAAAACAGAATATATTCCTATGACTTTTAGTTGGTTATGAAAATATAGTTTGCTATATTTGTAGGAATTCCTAAAATAGATTAAGGAATAATATCAAGCAGATTGTACGTGACCAATCTGATTACAGGGGAATAAAAGTGAAACAATTTATTATGATGAAATCTTTAATAATCACCTTATTATGTAGTTTTTGTCTATCAACTACTAATGCGCAAAGTTATTTCCGCCAGTGTGGTATCCAACTACTTACCAAACAAAACGGATTGAGCAACAATACATTGACTGGAATTTATCAGGATAAAGCCGGCTTTTTATGGTTAGGAACCGATGTTGGACTAAGCCGCTATGACGGAATACATTTTCATAATTACAATCTGATTGATAAAGAGCCACGTGCCTTAACTCATTTATATGAAACATCAAACAATCTGCTATGGTCTCATATCGCCAATTTAAACCAAATAGCCTGTTTTGACAAGATGCGTGGAATCTATATGCCACTTATCTCACCTACTCCTGAGGTATTGCAAGATATACAGGATATATGTGTACTGCAAGACAAATTATATGCCTTGACCTCCAATGCCATAGTAGAGTTAAATATGGAGAAAAATGCAGATGAAATAAGACTGACTGCCCAACTGCTTATAGATATAAAAACAAAAGTCCTAGGACTTTATAATAACGAAGATATTTTATGCGCACTGACAGCAGAGAATCAAATCTTGCTTTATAACGTTTCCGATAAAAGTAGCGAGCATATAAATGGAACCGATCTAGGTATTGTGAAAGCCGACAACATTGAAAAAATACATATATATAATGATAATGTGTGGATTTGTGACCAAACCGAAGGAATCATCTGTTATAATACAAACACTAAAACATCACGCACACTGAATGATAACAGCCAGTCATCCTTCATTCAAAAAGATATACGCGATATAATCCAAATAGATAAGACCACATTCATTATAGCCACATGGAGTTCACTGTCAGCCATAAGATTTGAAACGGACAACTACCTCCAGTCACCATTCCACATTGTAGATCTGACCCAACATGATTCTTACTATGCCCCCATCCTCAAAAACAGAATTACCGACATTCATTTTGACAAGTCCAACAATGTGCTTTGGGTAGGAACTTTCGGCAGAGGATTGCTGAAACTGAATCTCAAAGGAAACGATATCAACCGTATCCCGTTGAACGATGAAATAAGATATGTGAATAGTATAGCACAAGATGCCGACGGATACATCTGGCTGGTCACCGAAAAAGATGGCATATATAAAAGTACAGAAAATAAGATCTCTCCTAATCTGCACTTTTCCTTATGGGAGAAAAGTCACAAGAATAATCATTATTGCCTGCACAAAGATCGCAATGGAGGATTATGGTTCGGCGATGACAAAGGAAACATCCTTTGGGTAAATCCTACTACCGGTGAAACGGTGATTCACCAACTAAACCCCGAAACAGCAGACTCTGCTGTAACTGCTTCTATCTTGAAACTATATCTAAACTCACAAAACCATTTATGGATTGCCACCGAAAAAGGAATAATGGTCTATAACCATCAGACACACGAATGCATAGCAGCACAACCTTATACGAAAGAATTCAAAAAAATAACCGCTATATGTGAAGATGGAGATGGAACCATGTGGCTAGGTACTGAAAAAGGAATACACCGTGCCAGCCGTAAAGGAAAACAAATAAAATTCACCGGTGGTTATGAAAAGGCAAGAAACCTGACACCCGGAAAAGTATTGGCACTTTATCTGAATAACTATAACCAATTGCTTATCTCATACACTGATAAAATTATCCAAATAGACGGAAAAGAGAAAACCATATCCTCTATCATGATCTTACAAAAAGACTTGCCTAACGGACACATAAGCTGTATGATAGATGATAAGAACGGAAATACCTGGCTGGGAAGCAATGCTGGTTTTATCACATTGAATAACAAGAACAATGCATCATATACCTACGCATTACCGGAAAGTTATTACGATGTATGTCGGCTGAATGACGGGAAATTGCTATGGGCGAACTCTACAGGATTACTCTATTTTGAACCGCGCACTTTAAAAGAAAGTTCAAGTAACTGCCAATTCCATATCTCCGATATAGATATTAATTACAATAAAGTAGAAATAGGAGAAAAAATAAACGGACAAGTCATTCTGGACAAACCTGCGTACCTGATAGAACATTTATCTTTAGACTACAATAACAACAACCTGATTCTCTATTTAAGTGATCTGAAATACGGAACCTCGCCCAACACAGTGAAATATCGCCTGTTACCCACAGAAGAAAAATGGAATACGAATTATGACGATCATATAAAACTCAGCAATATCCCTCCTGGGAAATATGTACTGGAAATACGCTCGTCTTATCCGTTGGAAGAAAATAAACAAATAACCCGGTTATCTATCAATGTAAATAGATATTGGGCTGCAACCGGATGGGCCATCGCTGCATACATCCTGGCTATTATCATTATTTCTTTGCTTACATGGATGTACTTTAACCGGAAATTACAGAAACGGCAAGTTTACAAGGCCAAAGAAGTGAAACTGAAAGAAAAGCTGGAAGAAGAAACGGAAATAAGAAAAGAAGAAGAGAAAAACCATCAATTGCGTGACCAAATCAGATATATGCTGGCACAGGAATTACGCACCCCGTTATCACTCATCACCGCTCCGTTAAAAGAAATGATTACTAATACAGCCTTCCCGGAATCATTCCTGCAAAAAGCAAAAATGGCCTATCGGAATTCAATCAGCCTGCAAGACATTTGTAACCAGCTATTGAATATTCATCAGCAAGAAAGTTACAGTCCTAAATTGAATGTGGCCCCTTATCCTGCCAGCGTGATAGCCGACACTGTAGTGCGTGCATCTCACGAACTACTGAACGTCAGTCCCATTAACCTGCATTATGACAAAGACAACAAAATAAATACGGAAATATGGATTGACCGGAAAAAGATAATCTTTATTCTAAGCAATATATTATCCAATGCCTACCGGCATATCTCGTATTCCGGTTCCATCCACTTTACTGTAAACACCAGTACTATCAACGGAAAAGATTTCTGCCTTTTTACTATAGAGGATGACGGGAAAGAAATGATAGAAGAGTCCTCTGTCATCTTCCTTGGATCGGACAATTACAATCCTCCAAGCAACCGGCTACATCCCGAATTAGGCATTGAAATTATGAAAACGACAATACTAGCCCACCACGGCGATATCCAAATCACTCAAGAAAAAAACAAAGGAACCCGAGTTGTTCTTTATATCCCTCTAGGTAAACAACATTTGAAAAATGATGAAAACGTATGTTTCATCGAACCCGAAACAATAATGGAAGATTCAGATAAAGCAATGATTACTGCAGAGGATAAAAGACAACAGGAAATAGCAAACAGTATAACCGCCAAACCTATTGACAACCCCGAAACCAAATACAAACTACTGGTTGTTGAGGACCATGCAGATATCCGCCTCTATCTGAGAGTATTATTTTCTGCCACCTATAATATTATTATGGCGGAAAATGGGGAAGAAGGAGTAAGAATGGCACGTAAAGAAATACCGGATCTTGTAATAACGGATGTCATGATGCCTGTCATGAACGGTTTTGAATGTTGCCGTATCCTGAAAGAAGATCTAAAAACTTGCCATATCCCTATTATTCTGCTGACAGCTTTGACAGATGATGAAAATATAGTGAAAGGAATAGAATTAGGAGCTGATGACTATATTCTGAAGCCGTTCAATCCGGAGATTCTCCGCACTAAAGTAAAACGTTTAATAAAAAGCCGGACTGAACTGAAACGGATTTATACCAAACTACTAATGCCTTCCATCACCGTCAACGGCTCGCAAGAAGAGAATACGGAAACAATCATCATAGAAGACCCGTTCATCACACAAATTCTGAATATTGTAAATGAGAACCTGCAAAACCCGGAATTCAATGTGAAAAAACTGGCCGAAATGCTGAACATGAGTCAACCTACCCTTTACAGAAAAGTAAAACAACTCACTAATTTCACTATCATAGAATTAGTAAGAGGAGTCCGGTTAAAACGTTCTGCCGAATTACTGAGAAGCCGCAAATACAATGTTCAGGAGGTAGCCGAAATGGTTGGTTATAATGACATCCCCACCTTCAGAAAGCATTTTGTCGATTTCTATGGCACCACTCCCTCTACATTTAATAGTAAAGAAGATACGGAAGATAAAAAATAATCGTTAACAGCCAAATATTTTTTGAATTAAAAATCGTACCTTTGCAGCCAAATATATAGGTATAGTATGCAAGACATTAGAAACATTGCGATCATCGCCCACGTAGACCACGGAAAAACGACTTTGGTGGACAAGATGATGCTGGCGGGACATTTGTTCCGCAACGACCAGACAAATGGTGAACTGGTATTGGATAATAATGACTTGGAACGCGAAAGAGGGATAACTATCCTTTCAAAGAACGTTTCAATTAACTACAAAGGAACAAAAATCAATATTATTGATACTCCGGGACACGCCGACTTCGGTGGCGAAGTAGAACGTGTACTCAATATGGCTGATGGATGTATCTTATTGGTAGACGCATTCGAAGGCCCGATGCCGCAGACACGCTTCGTATTGCAAAAGGCATTACAGATCGGTTTGAAACCTGTAGTTGTAGTGAACAAGGTGGATAAACCCAACTGCCGTCCGGAAGAAGTATACGAAATGGTATTCGACTTGATGTTCAGCCTGAATGCTACAGAAGATCAGTTGGATTTCCCCGTTATCTATGGTTCTGCCAAAAATAATTGGATGAGTACTGATTGGAAAACCCCGACAGAAAACCTGGTTCCGTTGTTGGACGCTATTATTGAGCATATTCCGGCACCGAAACAGTTGGAGGGAACTCCTCAAATGTTAATCACCTCTTTAGACTATTCAGCATATACAGGTCGTATTGCTGTAGGACGTGTACATCGTGGTACGCTGAAAGAAGGTATGAATATTACACTAGCAAAGCGTGATGGTAGTCTGATAAAGTCTAAAATCAAAGAGCTACATACTTTTGAAGGCTTAGGACGTAAAAAGACAAATGCCGTTTCATCGGGAGACATCTGTGCTGTAGTAGGTGTAGAAGGCTTCGAAATTGGTGATACTATCTGCGATTTCGAAAATCCGGAACCATTGCCCCCCATCGCCATTGACGAACCGACCATGAGTATGTTATTCACTATCAACGATTCTCCTTTCTTCGGCAAAGAAGGTAAGTTTGTGACTTCACGCCACATCCAAGACCGCTTGACCAAAGAATTGGATAAGAACCTGGCATTGCGTGTACGCAAAAGCGAATTGGAGGACGGTAAATGGATTGTTTCAGGACGTGGTGTGCTTCATCTTTCTGTCCTGATTGAAACCATGCGCCGCGAAGGATACGAATTACAAGTGGGCCAGCCTCAGGTTATCTTCAAAGAAATAGACGGAGTAAAATGCGAACCTATCGAAGAATTAACGATCAGCGTACCCGAAGAATATTCCAGTAAAATGATCGATATGATAACCCGCCGTAAAGGTGATTTAGTTTCTATGGAAACACAGGGTGACCGTGTAAACATTGAGTTTGATATGCCTTCGCGCGGTATTATCGGTCTTCGTACCAATGTACTGACAGCATCGGCCGGAGAAGCGATCATGGCTCACCGTTTTAAATGCTACCAACCATACAAGGGCGAGATAGAACGTCGCAGCAACGGTTCTATGATTGCTATGGAAAGCGGAACAGCTTTTGCATACGCTATTGACAAATTACAGGATCGTGGCAAATTTTTCATTTATCCGCAAGACGAAGTATATGCCGGCCAAGTAGTAGGTGAACATGTTCATGAAAACGACTTGGTTATCAATGTAACTAAATCGAAGAAGCTTACCAATATGCGCGCATCAGGTTCTGATGACAAGGCACGCATCATTCCTCCGGTAGTATTTTCGTTGGAAGAAGCATTGGAATACATTAAGGAAGATGAATATGTAGAAGTTACTCCAAAGAGTATGCGTATGCGTAAAGTGATTCTTGACGAAACAGAACGTAAGAGAGCTAACAAAAGCTAATCAATCTACCTTTAATATAAAAAATCCCGGAGACCATATTACCTTCGGGATTTTTTATATTTAATCTACAAACTTTACTTTACTAACTTCTCTAGGTTTAGCAGCCGGCATTTCATCGGGATAACCGAAAGCAATCGCATAAAGCAACTCATACCCTTCACTGAATCCCAACTGTTTCATATATTCGGCAGCTGCAGGTGATTTCATGAAACGCACAGGCCCTCCCAAACAGCAGGAACCTATTCCCATTGACCAAGCAGACAAAATCATATTCTCACCCAACAGACCACAATCTATCTGTGACATATCATATGCAGGATCGTTAGCAATAAACACTACTGTAGGAGCATTATTGAACATATTCTGAAATCCCGGACGTTCTGCCGCTTTGGGATTTTCTTTTTTGAAAATTTCAGTCAAACCATTGATAAATTCCGGATTATCTACTACACGAACCTCCCATGACTGTTTATTCATTCCATTAGGTGCATTGATTCCACATTCCACTATAGTCTGCATTTTTTCACGTTCCACAGCCTTGGGCTTATACTTCCGTATACTACGGCGGCTCATAATAGTTTCTATTACAGGGTCTACCTGACTCACGGAAACACTATCCGTAACAACTTCCTTCTGTTGAGAACCTTGCGATGTACAGCTGCATAATACGAACATACCTGCACCAACTAACATTAATCTAAATAATTTCATTTGCTATCATATTTGGTTTGCAACAAATCTAGGCATTTTCAAGCATAAAAAAAAGTGGTTCCTATCGGGAACCACTTTTTATATGTTAAATCTGTAAAATTCAGATTACAATTTCGGACCGGCAGCAACCAATTTCTTACCTGCTTCGTTACCAGTGAACTTAGCGAAGTTCTTGATGAAACGACCAGCCAAGTCTTTTGCTTTTTCATCCCACTGAGCAGCGTCAGCGTAAGTGTCACGAGGATCAAGGATCTTCGGATCAACACCCGGCAATTCTGTAGGAACAACGAAATCGAAGTAAGGAATAACCTTAGTAGGAGCCTTATCAATAGAGCCATCCAAAATAGCATCGATGATACCACGAGTATCGCGGATAGAGATACGTTTACCAGTACCGTTCCAACCAGTGTTAACCAAATATGCTTTAGCACCAGTCTTTTCCATCTTCTTAACCAATTCTTCAGCATACTTAGTAGGATGCAATGACAAGAAAGCAGCACCGAAGCAAGCAGAGAATGTCGGAGTCGGTTCAGTAATACCACGTTCTGTACCAGCCAATTTAGCTGTAAATCCAGACAAGAAGTAATACTGAGCTTGTTCAGGGTTCAAGATAGATACCGGAGGCAATACACCGAATGCATCAGCTGACAAGAAAATAACTTGTTGAGCGTGAGGACCTTTAGAGATAGGTTTAACGATGTTTTCAATATGATAGATAGGATAAGAAACACGAGTGTTTTCTGTTACGCTCTTATCAGCGAAATCAATCTTACCGTTAGCATCAACTGTTACGTTTTCCAGCAAAGCGTCACGTTTGATAGCAGCGTAGATATCGGGTTCACTTTCCTTATCCAAGTTGATAACTTTAGCATAGCAACCACCTTCGTAGTTGAATACACCTTCGTCATCCCATCCGTGTTCGTCGTCACCGATCAACTTACGTTTCGGGTCAGTAGACAAAGTAGTCTTACCTGTACCAGACAAACCGAAGAAGATAGCCGAACTAGTTCCTTCCATATTTGTATTAGCAGAGCAGTGCATGGAAGCGATACCACGAAGCGGGTTCATGTAGTTCATGATAGAGAACATACCTTTCTTCATTTCACCACCGTACCAAGTGTTCAGGATAACTTGTTCTTTAGTCTTCAAGTTGAAAACAGTAGCTGTTTCAGAGTTCAAGCCCAGTTCTTTATAGTTGTCAACTTTTGCTTTAGATGCATTGAAACATACAAAATCAGGTTCTCCGTAAGCTTCCAGTTCTTCAGCAGTCGGGCGGATGAACATGTTAGTTACGAAATGAGCCTGCCAAGCCACTTCCATGATGAAACGTACTTTCATACGAGTTGCAGCATTAGCACCGCAGAATGTATCAACAACGAACAAACGCTTGCCGCTCAATTGTTTTACAGCTTTAGACTTCAAGTCAGCCCAAGCTTCTTCAGTACAAGGTTTGTTATCGTTTTTATATTCGTCAGAAGTCCACCATACTGAATTTTCAGAAGCTTCATTCTTAACGAAGAATTTATCTTTAGGAGAACGACCTGTGTAAACACCAGTCATTACGTTTACAGCACCCAGTTCAGTAACCTGTCCTTTTTCGAAACCTTCCAATCCCGGTTTAGTTTCTTCAGCGAAAAGCACATCATAAGAAGGATTGTGGAGAACTTCCTTCACGTCGGTAATACCGTACTTGCTTAAATCTAAATTTGCCATTTTTAAATGATTTAATTTGGTTATTGTATAATGTTATTTTTACTCTTTATTTTCTGAAAGAAGATGTTTTTCAACACCCCCTTGTCTAAGGCGCTACAAAATTAGTGCTTTATTTTAAAAAAAAGAAGTTATTAGAGAAAAATTTCCGTAATAATCAAATATTTATATTTGTGTAACAAAAATGCAATTCGTACTTTACAAATCTAGAAATTATTTGTTTCTTTGCAGGTCAAAGTCAACAATATAACAAAAGCATAGATATGAAAATCATCAATCTCAGTGAAGGCAATTCTCTCCTAAACCAATATGTAGCGGAATTGCGCGATGTACATGTTCAAAATGATCGTATGCGTTTCCGCAGAAATATTGAAAGAATAGGAGAAATCATGGCATACGAGATGAGTAAAGCACTAACCTATTCCGTAAAGCAAGTACAGACACCCTTGGGAACTGCCACGGCCAGCACACACGATGACAAAATAGTGATCGCAACGGTATTCCGTGCCGGACTGCCGCTGCACACCGGTTTTCTGAACATGTTCGACCATGCCGACAACGCTTTCGTTTCCGCATTCCGTTTTTACAAAGATGATGAACACCGTATTGTAGATGTACACATTGAATACATCGCCGCTCCTTCATTGAATGACAGAACCTTGCTTCTCGTTGATCCCATGCTTGCCACCGGTGAAAGCATGGAACTTGCCTGGAAAGCGTTCCTTACCAAAGGCAAACCAGCTAAATTGCAGATGGCCTGTGTCATTGCCAGCCAACAAGGGGTAGCGCATATGGCAGAACTTTTTCCCGGCGATGATGTCACATTATGGTGTGCCGCCATAGACCCTGTCTTGGACGAGCACAAATACATTGTTCCGGGGTTAGGGGATGCCGGTGATTTATCATTCGGCGAGAAACTCTAAAGCTCAAACTATAAGGACAGTTTCAGGTGTGTTCTCTTACACACTAAAATTCTAAATTAAATGGTTAGTAACCGGCAATTATTCACTGCCTATTACTAACCATTTAATTTTTAGAACAACTCTGTAGATCCGGTTCCTACAGGGAAAATGAAAATATTATTTCACTTCCCAAATATCATTTGTCATCAGTAATTCCTGGAAATTATGATATTTTTTCTTTGCGGCCACTTCTTCAATCTGTGCATTAACGGCGTCATCATAAGTAGGCGCTTCCACATCACGGATCACCCCTAACGCAACCGGAAAATCCGGTCCTTCCATCAATGCCAGTTTCAACTGCAAAGTATTATCCATACAATGAGCATCGTGCACTAAAATGTCTTTTTCCGTCACACCATTCTCGCCAAGCTTTACCACTTTCAGCCCGAAACCTTCCTGCATCAGCCCGTATTCTTTATCTACCCCAAACAACATCGGTTTACCGTGTTCCAAATAAATGGCATTCTTTGAACGACCTTCTTTCGTATATACTGATTCGTGTGTTCCATCATTAAAAATGACGCAGTTCTGAAGAATTTCACATACAGCCGCACCTTTATGATTGGCAGCAGCTTTCAGAATCTCCACTGTACCAGGACCATCCGTAGCTACCGCACGGGCAAAGAAACGCCCACGCGCACCAAAACATAATTCAGCCGGATGAAACGGATCTTCCACAGTGCCGTAAGGAGATGATTTGCTAACAAATCCACGGGGAGAGGTCGGAGAATACTGTCCTTTGGTCAAACCATATATACGGTTGTTCAACAAAATCATATTCAAGTCGATATTACGACGAACGGCGTGTATAAAATGATTTCCACCAATAGCCAGCCCATCACCATCCCCTGAAATCTGCCAGACAGTAATCTTCGGATTAGCCACCTTGCAGCCTGTAGAAATAGCAGCCGCACGACCATGCACAGTCTGCATGGCATATGTATTCATGTAATAAGGCAGACGGCTGGAACATCCGATACCCGAAATAACGGCAGTATCATGAGGAGCCACTCCCAATTCAGCCATCGCTTTGTGCAGCGAAGCCAAGAAAAAATGGTCACCGCAACCCGGACACCAGCGAGGTTGTCCCTTTTTGAAATCTTTTGCTGTATATTCGTTCATAGTCTTTACTTTCTTTACGGTTATTATTTATTTAAAATCTCAGTGAAAGCATCAACTAACTCGCTGACTACGAACGGCTGGCCTTTTACCTCATTAAACTGATAAGGAACAAATCCGTCCACTTTCATACGGAGATATCCGGCAAACTGACCAAGATTCTGCTCAGCCACGACTACCTTCTTATATTTCTTCAGCACTTCTGCCGTATTGTGAGGCAGCGGGTTCAAATGAACAAAATGTGCCAAAGCAACCTTCTTGCCCGCATGGTTCATTTCCTCCATTGCTGAATATAAATGACCGTAAGTTCCACCGAAACCTACTATCAGCAAATCTGCATCCTCTACGCAGCCTTGCACCTTAACATCAGGCACTGGAATTTTAGCAACCTTCTCGGCACGCAAACGGCACATCAAATTATGGTTTTCAGGCTCGGTAGAAATAGCACCTGTATCACTGTCTTTTTCCAAGCCTCCCAAAATATGCATATAACCTTCCTGTCCCGGCAATGCCCAATAACGGACACCTGTTTCGGCGTTACGCTTGTAAGGAGTATAATTATCCTTCATTTCCGGAGTAACATAGGGTGGGTTAATAGCCGGATAGTTCGCCAGATCAGGCAACTTCCATGCACCGGAACCATTTGCTACAAAACCATCAGTCAGCAACACCACCGGGGTCATGTGTTCCAAGGCAATCTTACAAGCATCATAAGCAGCATCAAAACAATGAGTTGGAGAAGCTGCGGCAATGACCGGCATAGGAGATTCACCGTTACGGCCAAACAAAGCCTGCAATAAATCTGTTTGCTCAGACTTAGTAGGCAAACCAGTAGAAGGACCGCCGCGCTGTACATTAATAACCACCAATGGTAATTCTGTAATAACAGCCAGATTCATAGCCTCTGATTTCAGACAAACACCCGGTCCCGAAGTAGAAGTAGCTGCCAACGCACCTGCAAACGAGGCACCGATAGCCGTAGCGCAACCTGAAATTTCATCTTCACATTGAACCGTAGTCACTCCCAATGATTTATGTTTAGAAAGTTCATGCAAGATATCTGTTGCCGGAGTAATGGGATAAGATCCCAGGAACAAACGCAGACCTGCTTTCTCGGCAGCAGCAATTAAGCCATAAGCCGTAGCCTTGTTTCCGCTGATATCCATGTACTTTCCAGGTACTTTAGACTTAGTTTCCACCTTATAAGTATGATCCACAGACGCATGCGTATTGTGACCATAATCATATCCGGCGTGTATCACTTTAATATTCGCTTCAGCTATTTGCGGCTTCTTTGCAAATTTCTCGCGCAAGAAATTTTCAGCAACCGCCAGGTCACGATTAAACAACCAGCAGACCAATCCCAAAGCAAACATATTACGACATTTCAACATTGACTTGTTGTCCATGCCTGTATCTGCCAGACAATCTTTCACCATCTGCGAAATAGGAGCAGCAATTACATCCTGCTTAATACCCATTTCTTCAATCGGATTGTCTGTTTTGAAAGCCGCCTTGTCCAGATCTGATTTCTGAAAACAATCTGTATCAATAATGATACAAGCTGTGGACTTCGCAAATTTGTATTGTGTTTTCAATGCAGCGGCATTCATTGCGACCAGCACGTCGCATTTGTCACCAGGGGTAAAAACTTTACCCGCACCGATATGCACCTGGAAACCTGACACACCGGTCAACGAACCTTGCGGGGCACGTATATCCGCCGGGTAATCGGGGAATGTACTGATATCATTTCCCACTGTAGCCGAAATATTAGAAAAGATATTTCCGGCCAGCTGCATACCATCGCCTGAGTCGCCTGAGAAACGGACCACCACTTGGTCCAACTCCTTGACTATCATTTCATCTGCCATAACTTATTATTTAGGGTTACAAAATTTCACTGTTTGCAAAGTTCGGAAAGTTCTGTCAAAGGACAAAATATTCCGCTATCAAACTACGTTTGAATATCAAAATGTACAAAATTAAAGGTTTATTTGTTTCCAAGCTAAGAAAAAGCAGAGATAATTACCTGTTTAAAAGCATAAATTCCTATCATTATGACAGCATCAAAAACGATTCATTTTTACAATTTATTATTTTTATCCATGTTTTATGAACAACATGAAAGTTTATAGCAGAATAACAACATTATTAGATTATAAAAAACAGACAAAAAACAACAAAACAACAAAGAAAGGATTATTTTCTTCCCACTTAAGACATTTTTCAATCTTTCATATTGCCATTTTAACAAAAAGAAGTACCTTTGTACCCATAAAGGGGCCTTGTAGTTCAACGGATAGAATAGAAGTTTCCTAAACTTTAGATAGGGGTTCGATTCCCCTCGGGGCTACAAAGAGCAGTAAACAATTGTTATACAACCGTTTACTGCTCTTATTTTACTGGATAGTTTTCAAATCTGCTTATTTAATCACCCCAAGTTCTTTGCCCACTTTAATAAATGCAGCAATTGCCTTATCCAAATGTGCCTTTTCATGCCCGGCAGACAACTGGACACGGATACGTGCCTGTCCTTTCGGAACAACCGGATAATAGAAACCGGTTACATATATGCCCTCTTTCTGCATCTTGGCGGCAAAATCCTGAGACAGTTTCGCATCATAAAGCATCACAGCACAAATCGCGCTCTGAGTTGGTTTGATGTCAAAACCGGCAGCCAGCATCCTGTCACGGAAATAATTCACATTATCCATCAGCTTAGTATGCAAAGCATCACTTTCTTTCAATATCTTAAACATTTCCAGACTAGCACCGATAATGGCAGGAGCTACAGAATTAGAGAATAAATAAGGACGGGAACGCTGGCGCAACATATCAATAATTTCTTTCTTACCGGTGGTAAATCCTCCCATTGCCCCACCAAATGCTTTACCTAATGTACCAGTAAAGATATCCACACGCCCGTATGCATTAAACTGTTCTGCCACGCCATGCCCTGTAGGACCTACTACACCGGCCGAATGAGATTCATCCACCATAACCAACGCGTCATACTTTTCCGCCAGTTCACAAATCTTATCCAATGGAGCCACATTACCATCCATCGAGAATACACCATCTGTAGCAATAATACGATGACGCTGTGCCTGCGCTTCCTGCAAACAACGTTCCAGGTCAGCCATATCAGCATTGGCATAACGATAGCGTTTTGCCTTACACAAGCGTACACCATCTATAATAGATGCATGATTCAACGCATCTGAAATAATAGCGTCTTCTTCTGTAAACAGCGGTTCGAACAAACCACCGTTAGCATCAAAACAAGCTGCATAAAGTATAGTATCTTCTGTTTTAAAATAATCAGAAATGGCAGCTTCCAGCTGTTTGTGCAAATCCTGAGTTCCACAGATAAAGCGTACGGAAGACATACCGAAGCCATGTGTGTCCATCGCCTCTTTGGCAGCATTGATCAAGCGTTGATTATCTGACAAACCTAAATAATTGTTGGCACAAAAGTTCAACACATCTTCTCCGTCATTCACCTTGATGTCCGCACGCTGAGGTGTGGTAATTATACGTTCATTTTTATACAATCCGGCTGCCTTAATATCAGCCAGTTCCTTCGCAAGGAACTCCTTCATTTTACCATACATAGCTTTGTTTTTTTATTAAGTATATAGTTTAAGTTTAAAAATCAGTCTGACTTGACAAAGTTCTTATTTTTTTTTGATATCCGATTAAATTATAGAGAAAATTTTGATAAAATATGCAGTTTTCTATCTATCTTTGCTTCCAAAAGAAAACTTAAAGCAAATAGCAAACTATGAAAAATGTATTAATTATCGGCTCCACCGGTCAGATCGGTTCGGAACTAACCATGAAATTGAGAAGTATTTACAATGGTAATATCGTAGCCGGATATATTCCCGGTGCTGAGCCTAAAGGGGAATTAAAAGAATCAGGCCCTTCTGCCATCGTAGATATCACCAACGAACAACAAATTGCCGAAACTGTATCAAAGTACAACATCGACACCATTTACAACCTGGCAGCCTTACTATCGGCTGTAGCAGAAGCCAAACCTCAACTAGCATGGAAAATAGGCATGGGAGGCCTGTTCAACGTATTGGAAGTAGCACGCGAAATGGGTTGCGCCGTATTTACCCCAAGTTCTATCGGTGTCTTCGGCAACAACACCCCTAAAGACAAGACCCCGCAAGACACTATCCGTAATCCGCGTACCATGTATGGCGTTACAAAAGTATCAGGAGAATTACTGAGCGATTATTACCATATCCGTTTTGGCGTAGATACCCGCTCCGTTCGTTTCCCCGGATTAATTTCGTATGTCACACCTCCGGGTGGCGGGACCACTGATTATGCTGTAGACATCTATTATTCGGCTGTAAAAGGTGAAAAATTTGAATGTCCTATTGCAGCCGGTACATTCATGGATATGATGTATATGCCTGACGGTTTACGTGCAGCCATTGAAATCATGGAAGCGAATCCCGACAAACTAATTCATCGCAATTCGTTCAACATTGCTTCAATGAGTTTTGATCCGGAAATTATTTATAACAATATAAAGAAGTATATGCCCGACTTCCATATGGAGTACAAAGTAGATCCGCTACGTCAAGCTATCGCCGAATCATGGCCGAACTCACTGGACGACACTTGTGCCCGTGAGGAATGGGGATGGAAACCGGAATATGATCTAGACAGCATGACACAGGATATGCTTGCCAAACTAAAAATACGATTCAATAAATAAACCACTAATATTGAATAAATAAAATAGCCTTCTCTATTCTATATGGAAAAGATAGAGAAGGCTATTTTTATACATTTCTTGCACTTATATAAAATTTTGATCGTATCTTCGTGCAAATTAACATACTGATTAAAAACATACTATGAATACAAGAGCTATTACCCAGAACAAGAAAGTCGTTACATTCGGAGAAGTAATGCTAAGGCTGACCGCCCCCAAATTCCAGCGCTTTTCCCAAACAAACGAGTTTATTGCTACTTATGGAGGAAGTGAAGCGAATGTAGCCATATCACTGGTCAACTTCGGCATCCCCACAGAATTCGTTACCAGACTTCCCGAGAATGCAATGGCACAAGCCTGCGTAAACTCACTCCAAGCTTACGGATTAGGTACAGACGGCATTATTTATGGTGGGAAACGCATGGGATTATACTTTCTGGAAAGCGGTGCAGCATTTCGTAACTCCAATGTAGTATATGACCGTGAAGGCTCTTCCTTTGCCACTTTACGTCCCGGCATGATAGACTGGGAAAAGATTCTTTCCGATGCAGGCTGGTTCCACTGGTCGGGTATAGCAGCGTCCCTGTCACAGGAAGGAGCAGATGCCTGCCTGGAAGCACTGCAAACAGCAGACCGCCTGGGATTAACAATCTCATGCGACTTAAATTTCCGCAAAAAATTATGGAATTACGGTAAATCCGCATCAGAGGTAATGCTCCCCCTTGTTCAATATAGTGATGTCATTTTTGGTGCAGAACCCGAATACAAAGAAATTTTCGGCATTCCCCCGGTAGGTTTTAAAGCTGTAGACACCTCATATCCATTAGATTTGTCCGGTTTCAAAGTATTCGGTCAAAAAGTATCAGAACAAGCTCCCCGATGCCAGAAAATGTTTCTGGAGTTGCGTAATACCATCACTTCCAATCACAATCTGCTGGCAGCCATACTTTATTCTAAAGGAACATTAAGGCATACCGGCATTTACGATATTGTCCATGAAGTAGACCGTGTGGGTGCAGGAGATGCATTTGTAGGCGGCATGATTTATGGTTTGCTGACCTACCCCGACAATGACCAAAAAACATTGGAATTCGCCCTTGCCGCATCTGCATTGAAAAATACCATATATGGAGATTTCAATCAAGTAACAGTAGAAGAAGTGGAAGAGTTAATGCAAGGAAACACTTCAGGAAGAGTAGTCAGATAACTATTTTCACGATTATAGCCAAACAGAATTGATCTGCAAGATACTGCGTAAAAAAGCAAGTTAACTTCATGGGACAAGCAAGTTAAGTTGAAATGCCAAGTAAGCTAAGTTACTTACCCAATGTACTTAAGTTAATTTTTGAAGCCACAGAAGATTCATCTACCCTTTTTCCACAAACCAATTCCAATCGACCTTATAAAAAGAGGAGGATGCTCATGATATGAGCATCCTCCTCTTTTTATTTATTTCTTAAAAGAAACCTTCTTATGCCTTTGTTTCTTCCGGCATCTTGTTACCCATAGTCAGGTAAGCGATAGGAGCAGCAATGAAGATAGAAGACAATGTACCGATCACAACGCCCAAAATCATTGCAAAGGCGAAGCTGCGGATACTGTCACCACCCAGCACGAAGATACACAACAATACGATCAATGTACTTAATGAAGTATTGATGGTACGAGCCAAAGTAGTATTCAATGAATCATTAAACAACTGCATACGGTTACGTTTCGGATACAGACCGAAGAACTCACGGATACGGTCAAAGATAACCACCTTGTCATTGATAGAATAACCGATAGCGGTCAAAATAGCGCCAATAAAAGTCTGGTCAATTTCCAATGAGAACGGAACCCATCCATAACATAACGAGTATGCACCGATGATCAAAATAGTATCGACAGCCAATGCAACAGTCGCACCCACACTATAAGCTACATTGCGGAAACGCAGCAAGATATACAAACCGATAGCCACCAATGCAAACAATACAGACCAGACAGCCGAAGTCTTGATATCATCAGCGATACTAGGACCTACTTTCTGAGAACTGATGATAGAACCACCGACACGATTATCACGGTCAATAAAGATTTCCAATGTAGTACCTTCGCCCAGCAAGTTACCATCTTTCAAAGACTGATACAAGAACTCTTCAATTTCAGAGTCGATAGTAGGAGAATCTTCATTAATACGGTAATTGGTTGTAATACGGATTGTCTTCTTGTCTGTACCCAAAGCAATAGCCTGTACATTATCTTCTGTGATTTTCTTCTTCAACAGGTCACGCACTGTTTCAGGTTCAACCTGCTGTTCAAACTGAACTACGAAGTTACGTCCACCGGTAAAGTCAATACTCTGCGCCAAACCACGGATAAAGAATGAAATGATACAGATAACGATAATCGCTCCGAATACCGTGAATGAACGTTTCATCATTCCCATAAAGTTGTAATTCACGTTCTGCATCAGATTCTTGGAGATCCCTGTAGTGAATGTCAAGTTCAACCACTTGTCTTTATTCATGAAGTGCTCATAAACAATACGGGTCAAGAATACTGCTGTAAAGAATGAGCAGAGGATACCGATAATCAACGTAGTGGCAAAACCACGAATCGGACCCGTACCGAAATAGAACAGAATGATACCAGTGATAATTGATGTCAAGTTTGAGTCAAAAATAGCAGAGAATGCGTTAGAATAACCGTCTGCTAAAGCAGCCTTAACAGTTTTACCGGCTCTCAATTCTTCTTTTGTACGTTCATAAATCAACACGTTAGCATCTACAGCCATACCCAATGACAACACCATACCGGCAATACCAGACATGGTCAGTGCAGCTTGGAACGAGGTAAGGATTCCTAATGTGAAGAAGAAGTTAACAACCAATGCGCAGTTGGCAACCATACCCGGAATCAATCCGTACATAGCGCACATATAGATCATCAACAGAATCAACGCAACAACAAATGAAATAATACCTTGATTGATAGATTCCTGACCCAATGACGGACCAACAATATCCTCCTGAACGATACGTGCAGGAGCAGGCATCTTACCAGACTTCAATACGTTAGCCAAGTCTTTTGTCACCTCCGGGGTAAAGTTACCGGTAATCTGAGAGTGTCCCCCCGTAATTTCACCGTTTACATTCGGAGCGCTGTATACGTAACCATCCAGTACGATAGCGATAGCCTTGCCTACATTGTTCTTTGTCAGAACAGCCCAGCGGCGTGCGCCGTCAGTGTTCATAGACATACTGACACAAGGCTTGTTGAACTGGTCATATTCATCTTTAGCATCAGTGATCACATCACCTTCCAACGGAGCACGTCCGTTACGTTCAGTAGACTTGATAGCATACAATTCAAAAATACGTCCCTGCTTGTCAAAGTCAGCAGCCTTTACACCCCATTTCAAACGAAGATCTTTCGGCAACATTTCTTTCACTTCTTTCATAGCAAGGTACTGGTTTACCTGAGCAGTATCTTTATAATCGGCATAACCTACCACCGACCCGTAACCATTCGGATTTAATTGAAGAACAGAAGCCAACGGATGTTCTTTCTTCATCTGCTCCATTGCGGCAGAGTTACTTGCCGTTTCGCCTTTCAATGCGGCTGCAAGACTGTCGGCAGCAGAAATTGCAGAAGCCTGTGCGACAGCAACAGTATCAGTAGCTACAGAATCAGCAGAAGCAGCACCACTTTCAACGGCAAGAATATCACGCAGTCTGTTATCTACAGAAGAAAGATAAGGAACTATTTCTTTTGCGTCGAAAGTTTCCCAGAATTCCAAGTTAGCAGATCCCTGCAACAGTTTTCTGACACGTTCCGGTTCTTTGATACCCGGCAGTTCCACCATGATACGGCCCATCTTTCCTTCCAACGCCTGAATGTTAGGCTGTGCCACACCAAAACGGTCAATACGTGTACGTAATACATTATAAGAGTTGTCGATAGCAGCCTTTACCTCTTCGCGCAATACTTTTTCAACTTCACTGTCGGAACTGCGGGTGGTTACTTTGTCTTTCAACTGCTGAGTAGCAAATAATTCAGCCAATTTGCCATTGGGAGCTTGTTTCTTATACTCTTTTACAAAAAGAGTGATAAAGTCATCCTGACTAGTGATAGATTGTTTTGATGCTTCTGCAACCGCTTTGTTAAAAGCTTCATCAGTCTTGTTGTCAGCCAAAGCCTTCACTACATCCGGTACAGAAACTTCAAGGATAACGTTCATACCACCTTTCAGGTCCAGACCCAGACCAATCTCCATCTCGCGACACTGTTTCAGCGTATAACTACCCAAATAAACTTTTTCATTCTGCATAGAATCAAGGTAATGTGCTTCACCTTTCGGGTCTTGTGCCGCTTTGTCCATGTGATAGCGGGTCACAAAAGAGAAAGAAAGATAAAACACACATACAAGGGTGAGTAATACCGCAAAAACCTTTACAAATCCTTTGTTTTGCATGTTACTTTGAAATTTATTATTTTTACTTTTTGATTAATTCTTAGTTTATACAAGGTTGCAAATATAGTTTTTTTTTCACATTCCCACGGTATCAAACACAAATATTTAGATTCCAAAAGAGAAAAAAGGCTGCAAAAGCATTTTTTGCAGCCTAAATTATTCTATCTCACAGTCTATTTTATTTCAAACCCCTGTTTTTAAGCAAGGGTTCCAAGCTGGGATCAGCCCCACGAAAACCTCTGTAAAGGGTCATAGGATCTTCCGTTCCACCTTTCTCTAGAATATTTTTACGGAAAGAATCTGCGGTATTTTTATCGAACACTCCATGTTCTTTAAACGCTTCAAAAGCATCCGTGTCAAGAACTTCTGCCCATAGATAGCTGTAATACCCAGCAGCATATCCACCTATAATATGACTAAAATAAGTGGCGCGATACCGAGGAGCTATTTCAGGAATCAGCCCCAGCTTGTCCATCGTTTCTTTTTCAAAAGCAACGACATTCAGATTGTCTGTATCAGTCAGGTTATGCAGTTCCATATCAAGCAAAGCGGCTGCCAATAATTCCGTAGTCATAAAACCTTGATTAAAAGTACCCTGATTTTGGATTTTCGTAATCAGCTCATCCGGAATCACTTCTCTTGTTTCATAATGCTTGGCATAGAGTTTCAGCACTTCAGGTTCTACAGCCCAATGTTCCATAATCTGTGAAGGAAGTTCTACAAAATCCTGCGCCACACTGGTACCGGACACTCCTTTGTAGTTACACTTGGTCAGCATACCGTGCAATGCATGTCCAAACTCATGAAACATGGTTTCCACCTCATCCAAAGTCAGTAAAGAAGGCATATTTCCTGCAGGTTTAGTAAAACTTGCCACATTATAAATTAAAGGACGTACTTCACCGGCCTGTTCACGAAAATTACTCATCCATGCGCCACCACGCTTACCTGCGCGTGGAAAGTAATCCGCATAGAACAATCCCAAAAATGAGCCATCGGCATCCTTTACTTCATACACTTTCACATCCGGCTCATATACGGGCACATCATTCAGTTCGGTCAATGTAATGCCATACAGCTTGTTGGCCACGGTATACAATCCGCTACGCACATCTTCCAAACTGAAATAGGGCTTGATTTCATCTTCATTCAAATCATACTTTTCCTGACGCAATTTTTCGGCATAATACCACCAGTCCCATGCAGCCAGCTTCTCTCCCTTACCTTCCTTATCCATTATTTTCTGCAACTCGGCGGCCTCTTTCTTTGCATTTTCCAGTGAGTATCCCCACAGGTTGTTCAAGAAATCCATGACTGTCTGCGAATTCTTAGCCATGTTCTCATCCAGTACAAAATTGGAATAACAATCGAATCCTAATAATTTTGCCTGTTCCAAACGCAATGCCATGATCTTTCCCAATATCTCTTTATTGTCATTCGCATCATCATGATTCCCCCGGTTGATATAAGCTTCATAAATATTTTTTCTTAGCTCACGGTTTTCAGCATATTGCAAAAAAGGCAAGCGACTGGAGTTTTGCAAAGTGAATAGCCATTTCCCTTCTTTTCCAGCAGCTTTCGCTTCCTCTGCGGCCCCCGCTTTCACCCATTCGGGTAACCCGGCCAAATCAGCCTCATTCTCGATAACCAACTGATAAGCGTTATTCTCATTTAAGATATGATTGTCGAAAGCAATCCCCAAAGTCGACAATTCTTTATTGATCTCCCTCAAACGGGATTGTTTTCCGGCATCCAGTCCGGCACCCGAACGGACAAAAGCTTTATAATACTTGTCCAACAGCCGGTGTTGCTCAGTCGTAAGAGTTATCTTACCTTCCTGTTCCTGTTGATGCACATCAGCCACCCGTTTATACAAATCCTGATTCAAATAAATATTATCACTATGTTCTGAAAGTACAGGAGCCATCTTTTCATTCAAGGCCGTCAACGAATCATTTGTATCCGCTTCGGTCAATGCAAAAAACACCCCACTTACTCTCGCCAGAATCCCGCCACTTTTATCCAGCGCCACAATGGTATTTTCAAAAGTAGGTTCCTCGGGATTATCAACTATTGCCTTAATTTCCGCATTCTGCTCCTCTATTCCTTTCAAGAAAGCAGGCTCATAATGCTCCAGTCTGATCTTAGTAAAATCGGGAGCACCGTACTCGGTCTGGAATTCCGTAAAGAACGGATTCATTTCTGTTTTCTGTTCACATGCACACATTACACAACACGTCGCTAACGTAAATAATAGTCTTTTCATAATCTGTCAATTAAAGGTATGTAAAATCACTTCTCCGCCACATAACACCAAATGGGGTAATGATCCGAACTCTTTATCGTATTATCCACCGTACAACGGTAAGATTTTAAATTCTTGCTCAATAAAATATTGTCTATTCTGAAATAAAAATGATTTTGATTATAAGATATGCCAAAGCCGTTTCCCGACTCCACAAAAGCATCATTCAGACCTTCCCCTACCACCCTGTGAGTGTATGATATAGGAGAATCATTGAAGTCACCGCATACAATTATGCCTCCCCCTTTGTAACCGGCCACCAAACGAGCTATGGAATCAGCCTGAACGGCACGTATAGCCGATGCTTCCGCCAGTTTTCCGATCAGCAAACGAGACCCTTGCGATACCTTTTGCTTATCAGGATCCTTCATCATTTCGCGATAGACTTCTTTATCCTTCTCAGTCAGCTTATTGGATTCCAGATGATTATTAACAATCAGCAAGGTATCACCATTCACTTTGATTTTATAAGCGATGGAACCATTGTTAAGGCTGGCATATTTCACCGGATGTGCCGACAAAATAGGAAAACGGGAATAACAACCCAAACCGTTGGCCCCCGATATCTTATGATAATTTTTATAAGGATAATCTCTTAAAGCATAATCCACCTCTTTCTTGGTTAACCGTCCGCCTACAATATATTCCTGCAGGCAGATTATATCCGCATTGCTGTTTCTTAAATATTCCAGCACAGGGTTCGGATTATCCTTGGTGTTCGCACGGTTCTTTTCAAAGGCCATCGTATTGTAGGATAAGAATTTGATTGCCCCTTCCGGTACATCAGATACAAATACATTGACTGGGAAATAAGTACGGATAGCACCAATGGAACATACCAGGCCTAAAAATGAAAGCAACGCATATTTACGATAAATCACCAACCAGAAGACCAGAAACAAAAGATTAACAATCAAAAAAGCGGGAAAAGCCAAACCGGCACATGACCATACCGGATGAGCCACAGGATCAATATAAGGGCTGTAAGCACATACCAGTAACAATACCACCATACACAAGTTTATGCCCAGTAGTATCCATCCCAAAAAACGACCAATATATTTCATATATCACTTTTTGCTCGCATCAAACAAGCTTTTCTTCTCTTCGGTAGTCAGACTGTTATAACCGGATTTCTTTAATTTATCCAATATACGGTCTATCTCCTCGCTTTGCTGTTTTTTACGGGCATTATAATCGTAATCTTTTGCCTTATCACCATAATGAACTTTCATCTTCGGTCTTTTCGATTGACGACGAAACGAAAGACCTTCCGAGAAGCAATCCAAGCATCGGTTTATCCATGACGTAGCATCATGTCCGCGGGACAATCCGGAAGCAAACCACCATCCGGCCAAAGCACCTCCTAAATGAGCGATATGGCCACCGGCATTGCCCGATGTCATAAACAGCAAATCGGTCACAACCATAAACAGAGCCACATACTTCAACCTAACAGTCCCAATAAACATAAAGTTTACTCTATATTCCGGTGCACGTACCGCAGTGGCCACAACGATAGCAAGTACGGAAGCTGATGCTCCCAACAAATAAGAATAATACAAAGAATCACTGAAATAAGGGAAAACATTGTAAGCGATCATATACAACAAACCGCCACAAATACCTCCCAACAGATAGAGCCCGCGGAAATGCTTTGCCGAGAAAAGAGACAGAAACATCTGCCCGAACCAATAAAGCCACAGCATATTAAACAGCAAATGCAAAATACCTGCGTGCATGAACATATAAGTCAGCAAAGACCAAGGCTGCTTGACAAACTGCAACGTCCAGGCCGGCAGTTCCAAATATTGAAGCACAAATGCTCCATTCCGGTTGAACAGCATCCATAAAATTCCCAATAAGGAAGTTACAATGAATACCCCTACATTAATATATATAAACTGGATATATATGTTCCCTTTATTGAAACTATTTTTCAAATCAGTAATAAAACTGCCCATTGTTATTCTTTTTTCTCCAATACATTATCAATATAAAGCCAAAAATCATACCTCCCAAGTGTGCAAAGTGGGCAACGCCATCGGTCGAAGCACCCAAGCCCAAAAATATCTCCAAAGCAGCATATCCCATCACAAAATATTTAGCCTTGACAGGAAATGGGATAGGGAATACAAACATCTGACTATTGGGGAACAGCATACCGAATGCCAACAAAATGCCATATATCGCTCCCGAAGCGCCAACTGTAGTCATCAGATTCAAGTACTCCGCCATCGGGATCACGGCAATCCCCGTATTCACACTGTCATACTGCGATAATTCAGTCACATATTGTATATATTGCACCAGCTCCTGCACCAGTCCCGCACCTATACCACATACCATATAATAGGATAAGAAACGTTTCGGTCCCCAGACCTGTTCAAGCGTACGGCCAAACATCCACAAAGCAAACATGTTAAAAAAGATATGCTGGAAACCGCCATGCATAAACATATAAGTAATCAACTGGGCAGGATTAAAATCAGATGCCATAAAAAAGTGCAGTCCCAGCAGGTCGTTCAAGTCAATTCCATACTTCATGGCTACCACGCCGCCAAAGAAACACAACACATTTATTATCAATAAATTCTTGGTTACTGTAGGTATACTGTTCATAAATATTCTTCGTCTTATAAAACATTGATTGCGCGCAAATTTACAATTTTATTCTGTTATATAACAGAAAACAAGAGTTCTCTTACGTTTTTTTGATTTTTGGAGCATCTTTTTTAGGCTATCTGTTTGATTTCTAATTTTGAAAGCATATATTTGTCACTGATTTCGGTAAAATTTTTGTGTTACATTTAATAATTAATCATTTTCGTTATGAATAAGGCAGATCTTATCAGCGCAGTCGCCGCTGAAGCCGGCTTGAGCAAAGTCGACGCAAAAAAAGCAGTTGAAGCTTTCGTTTCAACTGTAACAAAGGCCCTCCAAGAAGGGGACAAAGTATCATTAATCGGATTCGGAACATTCTCTGTTGCTGAAAGAAGTGCAAGAACAGGTATCAACCCATCCACAAAAGCAACGATTACTATTCCTGCTAAAAAAGTAACCAAGTTCAAACCAGGTGCTGAACTGGCAGACGCAATTAAATAATTGCTATTTTACATAAAAGGACTTAAGGAAAGGGGCGCCGGTACTAGCGCCCTTTCTTCTTCATTTTTCTATTTGAACCTATGAAACCTAAAATGACAACCTTATTTAAATTCCTGATCGGCGCTGCTGTATGCGCATATTCAACACAAGTTCTTCATGCGGAAGATACAAAACTACCTTATTGGAAAGATATTCAGACCGTAGCCGTCAACAAGGAATATCCACGCACAGCTTTCATGACTTACGACAACCGGAACCAGGCACTGACCGGCGAGTATGAGAACAGCCCTTATTACAAACTACTAAACGGTACATGGAACTTTTATTATGCAGATGCATACAAAGATCTGCCTGCCAACATTGAGCAACCGGATGCCAACATAGCCTGGAAGGAGATTAAAGTACCCGGCAACTGGGAAGTACAGGGCTACGGAGTGGCCATCTACACCAATCATGGATACGAATTCAAACCCAGAAATCCACAACCGCCGCAGTTACCCGAAACCAATCCGGTCGGTGTGTATCAGCGTGATATCGAAATTCCCGCCGATTGGGATGGACGCGACATATTCCTCCGTTTGGAAGGAGCAAAATCCGGTGTATACGTGTATGTCAACGGACAGGAAGTGGGATACAGCGAAGACTCCAAGAATCCGGCAGAATTCTTAATCAACAACTACCTGAAACCCGGCAAAAACTCGCTGGTCATCAAAATATTCCGCTGGAGTACCGGTTCTTATCTGGAATGCCAGGACTTCTGGCGCATGAGCGGTATTGAACGTGATGTATTCCTGTTCTCACAGCCCAAAACCCACATCAAAGATTTCAATGTGGTGTCTACACTGGACGACACTTATAAGAATGGTATCTTCAAACTGAATGTGGACGTAACCAACCATACAGCAGCCAACAAAGAGGTAACCGTAGCATACGAATTGCTGGATGCCGCAAAGAAAGTGGTTGCAGAAGGTAACACCCCCTGTCCTGTTACAGCAGACGGGCAGAAGAGCATCTCTTTTGAAGCCGCCCTCAGCAACGTCAAGACCTGGACATCAGAACACCCTAACCTGTACCGGTTACTGATATCTCTGAAAGACGGAGAAAAAACAAGCGAAATCATTCCTTATACGGTAGGTTTCCGCCGTTTCGAGATCAAACCAACCGATCAGATAGCCGAAAACGGCAAACCATACGTTTGCTTGTTCGTCAACGGCCAACCCATCAAGCTGAAAGGTGTAAACATACACGAACATAATCCCGAAACAGGACATTATGTTCCCGAAGAGCTGATGCGCAAGGACTTCACCCTAATGAAACAGAACAATATCAACAGCGTGCGCCTCTGCCACTATCCGCAAGACCGCAAGTTCTATGAATTGTGTGATGAATATGGTATCTATGTATATGATGAAGCCAACATCGAAAGCCACGGTATGTATTATAACTTAAGCCGGGGCGGAACATTGGGCAACCATCCCGAATGGCTGAAGCCGCACATGGACCGTACCATTAATATGTACGAGCGTAACAAAAACCATCCCTCTGTAGCCATCTGGTCATTAGGAAACGAAGCCGGAAACGGTTATAATTTCTATCAGACCTATTTATGGCTGAAAGAACGCGAAGTAAAAGGGATGAACCGTCCTGTAAATTATGAACGCGCCCTTTGGGAATGGAACACAGATATGTATGTACCCCAATACCCCAGTGCCGCCTGGCTGGAAGAAATAGGCAAGAAAGGCAGCGACCGTCCCATCGCACCATCCGAATATTCACACGCTATGGGCAATTCCAATGGTAATCTGGCAGCACAATGGAGAGCAATCTACAAGTACCCGAACCTGCAAGGCGGTTACATTTGGGACTGGGTAGACCAAGGTATTCTGGAAACAGACGAAAATGGACGTACCTACTGGGCCTACGGAGGTGATTACGGAACCAATGCACCCAGCGACGGAAACTTCCTATGCAATGGAATCGTAGCTCCGGACCGCACTCCGCATCCGGCCATGACAGAAGTGAAATATGCACATCAGAATGTAGGTTTCGAAGCCATCGACCCGGCTGCCGGCAAATTCCTGGTAAAAAACCGTTTCTACTTCACCAACTTGAAGAAGTATATGATCAGTTATACCGTAAAGGCAAACGGAAAAACAATCAAAGGCGGAAAAGTATCATTAGATATCGAACCGCAAGGTTCCAAAGAACTGAACATCAACCTCAACGGATTGAAACCCAAGGCCGGCACAGAATATTTTGTAGATTTTGTAGTTACCACCACAGAACCGGAGCCCTTGATTCCTGCAGGGCACGATATTGCTTCCGAACAATTCCGCCTGCCCATAGAACCATTGGCTATGACCGGACATAAAGCAAGCGGCAAGACTACCGTCAGCACGGATAGTGACATCATCACCGTATTATCACCACGTATGCAGTTCGTTTTCAACAAGAAAAGCGGACTCGTGACTTCATACAAAGTAAACGGTACAGAATATTTCGCTGAAGGTTTTGGTATTCAGCCTAACTTCTGGCGCGCGCCGACGGACAATGATTATGGTAACGGTGGGCCTAAGCGCGAGCAAATATGGAAACAGTCCAGCAAGAATTTCAATGTAGCAGATGTTACCACAACAACAGACGGCAACAAGACCGTATTAACAGTCAATTACCTACTGGCGGCAGGCAATCTGTACATCATGAAATATACCATCTATCCCGACGGTGTGGTTCATGCAGGCATCACCTTTACTTCTACCGATATGAAGGCTGCCGACACGGAAGTATCAGAAGCTACCTTAATGGCCACTTTCACACCGGGACAGGATGCTCAACGCCTTGCCTCTTCCAAACTGAACGTACCACGTATCGGTGTACGTTTCCATTTGCCATCCGATATGAACCAGGTAGAATACTTCGGACGCGGACCGGGTGAAAACTACATCGACCGTAATGCAAGCAGTTTCGTTGATCTCTACCGCACTACAGCCGACCAGATGTACACCAACAACTATGTCCGTCCGCAAGAAAACGGACACCGCACCGACACCCGTTGGGTAGAACTGACCCGCAAAGGCGGAAAAGGATTGTTAATACGTGCCGACAGCACTATCGGATTCAATGCCCTGCGCAACTCCGTAGAGGACTTTGACTCGGAAGAAGCTATCAGCCGTCCCCGTCAGTGGACTAACTTCACTCCCGAAGAAGTTGCTAACCATAATGAGGAAAAAGCTAAAAATGTAATACGCCGCATGACACATGTCAATGATATCACCCCACGTAATTTTGTGGAAGTATGTATTGATATGAAGCAACAAGGTATAGCCGGTTATGACAGCTGGGGAGACCGCCCTCTGCCGGAACATACCCTACCCGCCAATAAGGAATATCATTGGGGATTCACATTGATGCCGGTAAAATAAAAACATAGCAAGCATTCCTTCCTTAATAAGAAGAGTATGTCAGAACTCCGATGGCACTATCATATAGATTGTCATCGGAGTTTCATTTCCCATCCTACATTTCAATTATAACCTGAAAACAAGATCAGTCTGATTTATATTTGCTAGCTTTGTACTCAAAAAATCGAACACATGGAACAACAAGGAGAAATCATACTCTACCAGCCGGATGAATCAGTGAGGATGGAAGTGCGCATTGAAGATGAAACAGTGTGGCTGACCCAGGCACAAATAGTAGAACTATTCCAATCCAGCAAAGCCAATATAAGCGAGCATCTAAAGAACATTTATAAATCAGAAGAACTAATCCAAAGTTCAACCGTTCGGAATTTCCGAACAGTTCGCCAAGAAGGCAACAGACAGATTACCCGTAACTTAGAATATTATAATTTAGATGTGATTATATCAGTAGGATACCGTGTAAATACGAAACGAGGAATCCAATTCCGCCAATGGGCTAATAGCCAGGCACATGACCGTTTTCTTATTATAGACCAATCCGACATATATCACATCGGAGCCTCTTTGAAAGATTTGGGAAAGAAACTGTTTGCCTTCTCCAAAATGGATATTCCGGCATCCATCCTCACAAAACTGCTATAAAGATGAGAGAAACAGAGTCCAATAATAAAGTCCTACTAGGCATGAGCGGAGGAACAGACAGTTCCGTAGCCGCCCTTCTATTGCAGGATGCAGGATACGAAGTAACCGGCATCACCTTCCGCTTTTATGAAAAAGAAAATGATACAGAGTATCTGGAGGACGCCCGCGCTTTATGTGAACGTCTGAACATCCCCCATCTCACATACGATGTTCGTGACACCTTCCGGAAAACCATCATTGACTATTTCATCAACGAATATATGGCAGGTCATACCCCGGTTCCCTGTACCTTGTGCAACAACTACCTGAAATGGCCTCTTTTGAAGAAAATATCCGATGAAATGGGAATTTATCACTTCGCTACAGGACATTATGTACGCCGGCGCTTCATCAATGGATGCTATCACATCACTACCGGTGCCGACCCGGATAAAGACCAATCCTTTTTCCTATGGGGGCTGCCACAAGAAATCCTGCAACGTATGCTTCTCCCTATGGGCAACCTGACTAAAGCCCGTGTCCGTGAAATCGCGGCAGAGCGTGGTTTTCTGAAAGCCGCCCATAAACGGGACAGTCTGGGAGTCTGCTTCTGCCCCATGGACTACCGCACATTCCTACATAAGGAATTACCTGAAGGAAGTATCCTACCGGGTAAATTCTTCGATGAAATGGGGAATTTTATCGCACGGCACAAAGGTTATCCTTTCTATACCATCGGCCAGCGGAGAGGATTGGGCATAGATCTTAACCGGGCTGTCTTTGTCAAAGAAATCATTCCGGCAGAAAACAAAGTCATACTGAGCGACTTGAAAGCACTGGAAAAAACAGAAATGAGACTGAAAGAATGGCGCATCACCAATCCCGCTTTATTACTAAACAAGGACGACATCATCGTCAAAATACGCTATCGGAAACAAGCCAACCGCTGCACAGTAACCCTGCAACCGGATAACACCCTGCATGTACAACTGCACGAGCCGCTGACAGCCATTGCTCCGGGACAGGCAGCCGCTTTCTATAGGGATGATGTAGTACTGGGTGGGGGCATTATCATCTAATTCCAGACACTTTCAAATCATATTTCGGCCCTCTTTTTTGCTGCTTCAAGATTTTCTTGATAACTTTCCGTCGTTCTTCACCTTCAGGTCGAGAAACCGGAAAGTGAAAATAGACATGTATCCGGATCAAACCTTAAATAAATAGAGATGAAAAGTAGAAATTATGCAGGCATATCCTTACTTGCCTCATTAGCCGCCTGTAACTCTGCAACAGCAGAAACCGTTCAAAAAAACAGTACGCAGGCCCCCCAAAAGCCCAATGTTATCGTTATTCTGGCAGATGACCTGGGATATGGAGATTTAAAATGTTACGGAGCCAAGAATGTAGAAACTCCCCATGTTGACAAACTGGCATCGGAAGGCATTCGTTTCACTAATGCACATACCGTAGCCGCTACCAGCACCCCATCCCGCTACTCCTTGCTGACAGGAGAATATGCATGGCGCAGACCGGACACGGATATTGCCGCAGGAGATGTAAAAATGATTATCCGTCCCGAACAATACACCATGGCAGACATGTTTAAAAGTGCCGGATATGCTACAGCCGCCATCGGCAAATGGCATCTGGGCCTGGGAGACAAGACAGGCGGGCAGGATTGGAATGCTCCTTTACCAGCCCGCTTTAGGTGACTTAGGCTTTGACTATCACTATATCATGGCCGCTACAGCCGACCGTGTACCTTGTGTATTTATAGAAAACGGCAAGGTAGCCAACTATGATCCGTCCGATCCCATAGAAGTGAGTTACACCAAGAACTTTCCGGGAGAACCGACCGGCAAAGATAATCCCGAATTACTGTATAACCTACATCCCAGCAACGGACATGACATGTCCATCGTCAATGGCATCAGCCGCATCGGATTTATGAAAGGGGGCGGAAAAGCACTTTGGAAAGACGAGAACATTGCCGATTCCATCACCGTTCATGCCATCGACTTTATCAAACAGCATAAAGACGAGCCTTTCTTTATGTATTTTGCAACCAATGATGTACACGTTCCTCGTTTTCCCCATGACCGCTTCCGTGGAAAGAATCCTATGGGACTACGCGGAGACGCAATCGCCCAATTCGACTGGACGGTAGGCCAGCTGATGGAAACATTGGACCAACTTGGACTAACTGAAAACACGCTGATTATTCTATCCAGCGACAATGGTCCGGTTGTAGACGACGGATATAAGGACAAGGCAGAAGAGCTGTTGAACGGACATACACCTTCCGGTCCGTGGAGAGGAAACAAATACAGCGCTTTCGAGGGTGGAACAGCCGTCCCGGTCATTGTCCGCTGGCCACAGAAGATAAAAAAGACAGGAGACTCGGACGTATTAATGTCACAGATTGACTGGCTAGCCTCCTTAGGAGCTTTGATCAACGCCAGATTACCTAAAGGCAGCGCTCCGGACAGTTATGACCGTTTAGGGAATCTGATAGGAACCGACAAGACAGACCGCCCCTGGATTGTGGAACAATCCATGAACCACACGTTGTCCGTCCGTACCAAAGACTGGAAATACATTGAACCGAATGATGACCCGACCACTTTCATGAAAGCAGAAAAAATAGAAACCGGAAACCTGAACGTTCCCCAGTTATATGAAATGGAAAAGGTGAGCGAACAAGAGAATGTAGCAGAAAAGTATCCTGAGAAAGTATTTGAGTTGCAGACCATTCTGAGGCAAGTACGCAATAAGAGAATAAAGATGTAAACAGGACTCATCCAATAAGAGGATATTTCAAAAATCCGAAATAACCATCAAATGTTCCACCGTATGGGCAGGCCCATGAGCCCGCCCATACAACATAACGACAACAAAAATCACTTTTGACTCATTTACATAAAACATAAAAGCATTCCATCACAACAACTCACTCATTACCAAGAGCTTCCCGTGCGACAGTCTTTCAAAACCTCCTCAATCGGTATGCCGGTGGCGAAATACATCTGCTTCGGGGATGCTCTCGGACAGAATGTAAAATCAGCCCCTCGTTACCTCCCGGTAGCTCGTAGGCATCAGAAGAACCTATTCTCATCATACCTTCACCTCACTCCATTTGATATTTCACCCAGGTGAAGCAGTTATTCCACTTGGGTGAAAGCGGCTGTTCACCTAAACGAAGCTGCCTCTTCACCTTAGTGAAGCAATGAACGCACCCGAACAAAAATACGCCTTATGACGCTCCCCTGCAAGGGAACAACCGTAGCTATGACACAGGAATCAGAACAACCGATATCCGTCAAACCAAATTTGGCAGCGGAGAATGGCAAACCGTTTCGGGGGGATTTAGAATGTATTTTCACGGTACATTACTGATTTACAGCAAAATAACGTGAAAAATCCAAGATGACAATATACGTATAATCAAAAAAACTCCCTTGGTACAACCAAGGGAGACAGGTATACATTTCCTTTAAAAGTTCCGGATGCAGTTGGGATTATAAAGCAGCCCTTCGGCTGCTTTATGTTTCTCTATCCTCTGTGTTAGCATTTAAAGGAATGATTCATCTTTTACTTATTACTTGCCTTAACAAACTTATAAAGCACGAAAGTCTTGGGCGCCATCTCTACATTCAGTACATTACCCTCAATCGTAACATCACTTTCTTTCGGAGTGATGACATTCGGATGCTCTACCGTGTTATCTTTATCCAAATCGGCAGACTGGAGCGTGATGCATTTACCTTCCACAAGTTTATCACTCTTCTTCAATCCGTTGAAAGTCACTGATACCGGTTGTGCCTTATCCGAAGTATTGGCAATTTTCACGATACAAGCCTTTTCATCCTTATCCCATACGGCACTGGCAAACAGACCATCCTGTCCTTCCTGACCGCTCACAGCTTTTTTATCCATTGTCAACGGCAATACATGCGTGCCTTTATTATGACTGTACAACTGTTGTACATAGTAACTGCAAGTACGGACGGAATTCAGATTATCAAACCAAATCAAATCCGGACGCCACTGCCACCCTTCCACATGAGCAAACAAAGGCGCATAAGTAGCCATGTGTACCACATCGGCATTACGTTCCAGTCCGGTCATGAACGCAGCTTCCATTAAAGCAGCATTAAAATGGTTCCATTTCTTGCCTTTTCCATGACAAGCATATTCTCCGGCAAAGACCTTCGGACCTTTGCGGTCGTAATTGTCATAACGGTTACCTTGTGCCAGGAACCAGCTTTCGGGACGATAGAAATGCTCATCCACCAAATCCACTTTCAGATTTTTCATTTCCGGCCATAAGTAATCAAAGTCTTTACCTTCAGACTGAGGTCCCGAACTGCCGACAATCTTGATTTCGGGATGCGCCTTACGAAGCACCTCGACAAACTGTTTCAGACGTTCCGGATATTCCGGTCCCCATTGTTCGTTACCAATACCCAAGAACTTCAAGTTGAAGGGAGCAGGATGTCCCATATCCGCACGAACTTTTCCCCAAGTAGTCGTAACATCACCATTGGCAAATTCAATCAGATCCAATGCATCCTGTATATACGAATCAAGTTTGGACAAGCTGACCTGCTGGTCGGGGTCATTCTGATACTGGCATACCAGTCCGCAGTTCAGAATAGGCAACGGTTCGGCGCCTATATCCTCCGACAACTGGAAATACTCAAAGAAGCCCAGTCCGTAAGTCTGGAAATAATCGGGGAAGAAACGATGCTTGAACGTATAATGCCAGCGGTTTTCATTCAACGGACGATTCTCTACCGCACCTACTGTTTTTTTCCATTCGTAACGGGTAGCCTCATCCGTACCTTCCACAATACAGCCGCCGGGAAAACGGAAAACACCGGGTTTGATATCATATAAAGCCTGCACCAAGTCCTTGCGAAGCCCGTTCTTACGTTCTTTCCAAGTATCCACAGGGAAAAGAGAAACATGTTCCAGATCCACCGTTCCCGCACTTTCAAGGAAAATACGGAGATGAGCCTTGGGTTCCGTTCTCGGCGATTTCAATATCACCTCATATTGTTTCCAATCCTTCGAGTTCACTGTCAGTTCTTTTGACTCAAAAGCCTGACGTTCCTCCATCGTATCATTCTTGATCAATTCAATGCGAAGTTTCTGGTTCTCACCACGTGCCCATACGGAAAAACGGTACTCGGCTCCTTCCTTGACACCTATACCGAAGAAACCTTCGTTTTCAATCCCTGTATGTTTTTCCCTGTGCCCGGAATTACCCAGACGGACATAATGCGGATTTCGTTCAAACGGCCCGTCATCCATCAAGGTCACGTTACCGAAAACATTCCACCCCATAAAACGTTGCGGGAATTCGAATGAACGGTTCTTTACCAGTTCGGCATACAATCCTC
Organism: Phocaeicola sp. RTP21359st1_B8_RTP21360_211022; assembly: GCF_040911965.1. NCBI lineage: Bacteria > Pseudomonadati > Bacteroidota > Bacteroidia > Bacteroidales > Bacteroidaceae > Phocaeicola > Phocaeicola sp. RTP21359st1_B8_RTP21360_211022. Next base: position 32,895 of record NZ_JBDFXP010000011.1, on the reverse strand, counting down.
CGTCGGCTCCATAATTAATGTCCTCAAAAAACAAACCATACATGGTTGGTTGTATTTCCGCACCAAGTTTATTGGTCTGCACGACCATGTTGTGCGCATTCTGTGCATGTAGCGCTACTCCGGCAGCAAATACCCATGCTGTGAATAGAGTTCGGTGTAATTTCATGATAGTAATATTATTAATTTTTATTAGTTAATTCTCTTTCCCCATACCGAATGCCCTTGAGCATCCAGGCCGGTAAAGAGAATGGTTTCTGTTTCATTTTCCCAATCGTGTCCGGCAAAGATAATCAAATTGTTAATATCTTCTGTGGCTGTTTTTATAGTAAGAAGTTGTTTTTTAACATTAAAATCCCAAGTTGCATCTCCAACACTGCCATCTGCTTCCAAAACGACACGGGCAGACAATGCCTGCTCCCCATTTCGCAAGTCTCCCTCGCCCCACATTATCTGACCGGCCTCCAAGCTACGTTCCAGAGGCGGCTCCTGAAGACGGATAATTTCCCACTCACCTGCCAAATCTTCTTTAGTGAAAGAGCGCGGAGCAGTACCTGCATAGCGTTCGGGAGAAACCACAGGCCATCCGTTTACAGTAAAGAACACTTCACGTACATGCAGATCCATCAACTGGTTCTGAGGAGAGAGCCGTCCCTGATGAGTCATAAAATAACGGCCGTCACCGGCGTCAATAAGACCGCAATGAGCCGTTCCCGCCCATCCCGGATGATTTTCGAAGCGGTAAGGAGCTGTCAAAATGGGAACATTATTCGTTGTATCTTTTATATCCTCTCCATAGAAATCCACAAAAGGCCCTTCGGGAGAATCGGAATAAGCGACACGTACATTATAGGTAGTCATCAGCGGATCGTAGGATGTAAACAGATAATATTTGCCAAGTTCCGGCTGATACATGATTTCCGGCGCTTCCAGATTGTCTTTCCGGTAATTGGCCCGACGTGCTATCAAGTGCCCATGATCCTCCGGCTGCATAGTCATTCCTGTTTCGGGACTCAGTTCCACACAGTACAGACCGCCGAAATAAGAGCCATAATGCATCCACCACTTTCCGGTTTCCGGGTCCTCAATAACAGAAGGGTCTATGGCATTCATCGCATCCCCTTCCCCTGTCTTGACCACACACCCTTTCTGTATCCAGGGACCTTCGGGAGAATCCGACTCAGCCATACCGATATAGGATGTATTCCTGCCGAATGCCGATACACAATAATACAAACGATAAATACCCTGATAAGGCATCAGGAAGGGAGCCCAAATGTTAGTCGCCCCTTTTCCCTCCGCCTGACTATGGACCCATTCTATAGCCGGAGCAGGTATTTCGGGAAAGGCCCATCCCACAAAATCCCAATGTACCAGATCTTTTGATTTGCGTACCTGAATAAAACCTAACGGTACATTCTTCTCTTCCGCCTCTTTCCGGTTCTCGGCAAAGATAGCATCAGTGGAATACATATAATAGGTATCCCCTATTTTTTTACAAGCCGGATCGTGTACATTATACGTTCCCCACTGCTTATAATTTTCCATAGACGAAAGGGCGGTATAATCATCCATCCAAGGATTCGGTGAAGGAACAGGCACGAAAGCCGTAGGTGCATTGCATGATACCAATGCCCCTACGACCAACAGGCCTAAACCAACCAACCTATTTATTATTAACCTCTTCATGTCCATGAATAATCTTTGAGGAAAAAATTGCTGTTTCATAGTATTTTGTTTATTATATGACCATTTGCTAATGTACTAATTTATCAATGGCCATGTGGCATATAGCGCAGCCAATTGGCACATTGGCATATTGACACATTGACTAATTATTATTAATGCAAATATAGCTGCAACCAAAAGCTCGCCAGGTGGACAATATCGCTTAAAGGGTGGACATTTGTACAGCAGAGGGATAAAAATGATTTGTTTGTTTTTAAGGAAAAACGAAAAGGTATATCTTTGTTTCCATAATGGTATATTCTTACGTCATTAATGAACTACACACTATGAAAAGACATTCTTTGCTATTTGCCCTGTTCATCTTTCTGTCGAGCCTGTCTATGCAAGCTGAAGAGACCGCCGGAAAATGGTCTGAACGCTATAACGTCACCGCTATTACGATGGATGAAGGACTGCCTCACAACTTCGTGGACGATATATTGAAAGACAGTCAGGGCTTTTTATGGATTGCCACCCGTGGGGAAGGAATCGCCCGTTATGACGGTTATGAATTTACCGCCTTCAATATGGGAAGCACCCACACCAAACTACGAAGCAACTTCATAAACAAACTGTGTGAGGATAACTTCAAGCGTATTTGGGCTGTCAGTGAAATGGGTATTGACATATTGGATATACAAACCATGCAGACTGTACAAGTCGCTGATACGAAAGACAAACTTATTTCACTGTGCAACCGCCCCTCCCATCTCATTCTCCATAGCAAAGCGGGAAATATTTGGGTTTGTTCGGAAAACAATTTATTCAAAATTACCTTTGACAAACAAGGAAATATAAGACAGATCATTAAAATATGCGAAGTGCCGGCAGGAGAATCCGTCCGGACTATTTGTGAGGTGGAAGACTATCTTTGGATAAACTACAAAGACGGTATCTACCGCATCAAAGAATCGGCTATGGAAGTACAGGAACCCACATTCATTTCATCTGCCCTGCAATTACCCGGTGTGTCCATACAAGTAATCTGCCGGAAAGAAAATGAAATTTGGATTGGCAGCGCACAAGGCCTTTTCCGATACAATATGGATACGGAACTGATGAAGCATTATATGTACGATCCGAATGACAACAACTCGCTTTCCCAAAACTTTATCACAGACATAGCAGAAACAGGAGAACATACCATGCTGGTTGCCACCCTAAAAGGTATAAACCTTTATAATGCGTTGACAGACAATTTTGAGCGGATAAATAAAGATACCGGAGAAGGAGAAATCGTACAAAACACATTGAACTGTGACTTCGTAAACTGTCTGCTGACCGATGGTGACATTATCTGGGTAGGAACCGAAGTGGGAGGGCTGAACAAGATGAGCCGCCGGATGCTGTTGGTACAAAACTATTATCATATTCCCACCATTCCCGGAAGTCTTTCCCAAAATCCCGTCAATGCCATTTATGAAGACCCGTCGGGTGTTTTATGGGTAGGAACCGTAGAAGGAGGTTTAAACCGGCGGGCTCCCGGCAGCAACACTTTTGAACACTATACCACTGATGCACCCGCCCACCTAAGCCATAATACCGTCAGTTGTTTTACCAGCGATAACGATGGAAGACTCTGGATAGGAACCTGGGGAGGAGGCATAGGATGGATAGACATGAAAAATCCGCAGAACAAACAATTCCACCACATAGAAATACCCGAATACGGAGACTTCTCATGGGGATGGGCCGGAAGTATCTGCTATGACCACTTGAATAATGCCATCTGGGTGGGAACCAGTACCAATATCTATGTTTACGACTTGAAAACACAAACGCTCACCGAACCATTCAAGGGTATGAACCTAGGTGGAATTGAAGGCTGTACAGGATACTATATAGATAAGGATAACCACCTGTGGCTGGGACTTACAGAAGGACTTTGCCGAATAGATCTAAGCAGTTTGAAAGCCCCCAGACTGATTTATCAACTCTGGAGGATCAAGCTGGACGAACCGGAATCAAAGTTGAAGGAAAGGGTAACCTACATCACCCAGTCTAAAGACGGAACCCTATGGATAGGCAGCAACGGATATGGTTTCTACAAATCCTCACCAACAGAAAACGGAGAATATACCTTCCGCTCCTTCACCACCGAAGACGGACTGATAAACAACAGTGTCCGCTGCATATCGGAAGATAAAGAAGGGTATCTTTGGATTACCACCACCAACGGACTCTCCCGCTTCAATCCTAACAACAACAGCTTCTTCAACTATACCCGGAAAGACGGACTATTATCCAACCAGTTCTATTGGAACGCAATATGCCGTGCCGCCAATGGAGATTTGTATGTAGGAAGTACTAAAGGGCTGTCTGTAGTCAAACCAGTCATAGACACAAATCCCAAGGAGGCTGTTCCTCTGGCATTCACCCATGTTCGTGTGGCCAATGAAGAACGATTGTACACAAACGGCACCCTACAGTTACACGAACGCGACAAATCTCTCTATATTGAATTTGCCGCACTGGATTATGATGCATCGACATTCGCCAATTATTATTACCGCTTGAAAGGATTTGACGACAAATGGATAAAAGTGCCGGCCAACAGGCGACAAGCCGCCTATACCAACCTGCGTCCCGGCAACTATACTTTCGAACTGCGTTATGCCCCCGACGGCAAACAATGGCTGGAAGAAATGGCAGAACTCCACATTGCCGTATCACCTTATTTCTATAAAACCATCTGGTTCATTCTGTCCATATTGGTTCTTCTATCTTTCCTTATATATAAGGTATTATCATGGAGGCTTCGTTCGTTAAAAGAACAACAAGAAATGCTCCACATCAAAGTAGAGGAACGTACCCGTGAACTGGAAGAACAAAAAAAACTGCTTTCCACTCAGGCAAGCGAGCTCTATCGTCAAAACCAACTATTGAAACAGCAAAACGAAAAAATAACCAAACAAAAAGGGCAATTGATACAAATGTCAAAGAAAGTACAGGAATTGACGGTTGACAAACTCGCCTTCTTCACCAATATCACCCATGAATTCCGTACTCCGTTGACATTAATCGTAGGACCTATAGAAAGGGCATTGAAACTAAGCTACAATCCTCAAGTCATTGAACAATTACATTTTGTGGAGCGCAACTCAAAATATCTGCTCTCACTGGTCAACCAATTAATGGACTTCCGCAAAGTAGAATCAGGGAAAATGGAAATTGTCCGCAACCCGGGCAACTTTGCCAAGTTACTCAATGAACTGCTGGTTCCCTTCGACGCATATGCATCCGAAAGAGGAATAACCATCGAACGTCGTTTCCGCCTTCCTTCATGTGAAATCATGTACGATGAGGATGCCATGCATAAAGTGATTGTCAATTTGATAGGAAATGCTTTGAAATTTACCCCCAAAGGAGGACAAATTACCATCTATGCCACCCCCTTCCGCCAGGAAGAGCAGGAAAAGTTGTTCATCTGTATCCGGGATACGGGGCCAGGACTGCCCGAAGAAGAGATAGACAAAGTATTCAACCGCTTCTACCAATCACAAAACAAGACGCATTCCTCTATCAACGGACAAAGCGGGACCGGAATCGGCCTCTATCTATGCAAACGAATTGTCCAGTTGCATGGAGGTTCAATTTGTGCCAAGAATAATCAGAGCAAAGGATGTTCTTTCCGTATTTTACTTCCTTTGCAATATGCCGATGCAGACAGTCTGCCCGCACCAACAGAGCAAGTTAAAGAACCGGTAGGATCTCCGCTGGCCTTGCAACCTGCCACCAATGGAAAACTGACGATTCTGGTAGTAGAAGACAACAAAGATATGCGCGACTATATCCGTTCCATTCTGGCCGAATATTATAACGTGCTCGAAGCATCCCAAGGTGAAGAAGCATTGACTGTGCTCCAATCCCAGAACGTGGATTTTATTGTTAGCGACCTGATGATGCCTGTCATGGATGGTATGGAACTGTCCCGCCGGGTAAAATCCAATTTCGCCATCTCACATATCCCCTTCCTGATGCTCACAGCCAAAACATCCAACGAATCGCGTATCGAAAGCTTCCGTATAGGTGTAGACGAATACCTGCTGAAACCATTTGATGATACTTTGCTGCTGGCCCGGATATCCAATATACTGGAAAACCGCAAACGTTTCCAACAAAAGTTCTCATACAGTATGGACGTGGATGCACTGAATATCGAAAAAGAATCCAGTGACAAGAAATTCCTGGACAAAGCGATGCAGATTGTGAAAGAAAACTATAAGAACTCCTATTACGAAATAAGCGATTTCATCGAAGCAATGGGGGTAAGCAAAAGTTTGATGAACAAAAAAATGCAAAATCTGACGGGACAGTCTGCCGGACAATTCATGCGTAACTACCGGCTGAATCTTGCGCGGGAACTTATTATCCGTAACCGGCTGACGCACAATATGAATATATCTGAGATAGCATACGAAGTAGGATTCAATGATCCCAAATACTTCACACGCTGCTTTACAAAACATTTCGGAACAACACCCAGTTCGATGATGGAGAATGGAACCGACTGACTTATTCCAGAGCGTAAAATGAACGGATTGTATACCATAAATGCTCCGTTTTTCTACGCTCTCGTCTCGCTAAATAAATTATCTTTGCTCTACATTATAATAGCATATTTAATACCCATGAAAAAACAATTTATGACTTGGCTGCTTGCCATCACTACAATGTCAGCTTTTGCCCAACAAGCTACAGTTACAGGACCCGATTCCTTTTTGAAAGTAAATGTATCCGTAAAACAGGGTATCCCCGTTTATTCCGTTACCTATAAGGACAAGACCATCCTGGAAGATTCACCTTTAGGTTTTGTTGCCAATGTGGGGGACTTCAGCCGGGATATGACTTTCACCGGACAAAAAGAGAATAAAATAGATAAGACCTATACGCAAGACCGTATCAAACAATCACAAATTCATTATCAAGCCAATGAACTTACATGCACCTTTACCAATAAAGAAAAGAAAAATATAAATATAATATTCCGCGTAAGCAACAACGATATTGCTTTCCGTTACGAAATGCCCAAATATGGCGATACGGGAAGCATCGTGATAGAAAAAGAGACTACCGGTTTTGACTTCCCCTCCTTCACCACTACTTTCCTGTGCCCGCAAAGTGACGCCATGATAGGTTGGAAACGTACCAAGCCCAGTTATGAGGAAGAATATAAGGCTGACGCTCCTATGAATGTACGTTCACAATATGGGCACGGTTACACATTTCCTTGTCTGTTCCATGTAGGAGAAAATGGCTGGGCACTTATCAGTGAAACCGGAGTAGACAGCAAATACTGTGGTTCACACCTGAGCGATGCCACCGCCGACGGACTTTATACCCTCGCTTTCCCCATGCCCGAAGAAAACAACGGTAACGGTACGGCATCTCCCGGTCTTGCATTGCCCGGTTCCACTCCTTGGCGTACTATTACTGTAGGCGAAAACCTGAAGCCCATTGTAGAAACAACGATTCCATGGGATGTCGTGGAACCTCTTTACCCAACGGAGCATACATACAAAATGGGACGCGGAACCTGGAGCTGGATACTTTGGCAAGATGGCAGCATCAATTTCGACGATCAGAAAAAATATGTAGATCTTGCTGCCGCCATGGGATATGAATATGTATTGATAGACAACTGGTGGGATACCAACATCGGCCGTGAACGTATGAAAGACTTCATAGACTATGCACACAGTAAAAATGTAGATGTATTTTTATGGTATAGTTCCAGCGGCTACTGGAATGATATAGTGCAAGGTCCTACCAATTACATGGACAATCCCATTATCCGTAAAAAGGAAATGAAATGGCTGCATAATATAGGAGTAAAAGGAATCAAAGTAGACTTCTTCGGAGGTGACAAGCAGGAAACCATGCGTCTGTACGAAGCCATCCTGAGCGATGCGGATGATAATGGACTGATGGTCATTTTCCACGGCTGTACCCTTCCTCGGGGATGGGAGCGTATGTATCCTAATTATGTAGGAAGCGAAGCCGTGCTCGCATCGGAAAACCTGATTTTCCAACAACATTTTTGCGATGAAGAAGCGTTTAATGCCTGTCTGCATCCATTTATCCGCAACACCATCGGTTGCATGGAGTTTGGTGGCACATTCCTCAACAAACGCCTCAACCGCAACAATGACGGCGGAAGCATACGCAAGACCACTGATGTATTCCAACTGGCAACAGCCGTTTTATTCCAAAATCCTATTCAGAATTTTGCGTTGGCGCCTAATAACCTGACCGATGCCCCCCAAGTTTGTTTGGATTTCATGAAGCAAGTTCCCACCACATGGGACGAAACAAGATTCATTGACGGCTATCCGGGCAAATACGTAGTACTGGCACGTCGGCATGCCGATAAATGGTACATAGCCGGAATCAATGCACAAAAAGAACCGCTGAAATTAAAGTTGAACCTTCCCATGTGTACTAAAGGAGATAAAGTGATGCTTTATCAGGACGATAAAAAACTAAATCCTCACGCTGAAGAGATAACATTAAAAAAGAATGATGAAGTCAGCATTACGATGCAGGCGGAAGGAGGATTTTTACTTGTGAAATAATTCCTTTCAGAGAATTTTATTTGTATTTTATCCCTTATGTAGCCGGACAGTCCTTCACCAGGTTGTCCGGCTACATGACTTTATATAAAAAAAGTCTTCTCCTAAGCCTATCTCACCACCCCCAAAAGACGCAAACTATAAGCGGAATAAATACATTTTTTCCATTATCCATTCGTCCACCCTATAAAACCGTTTGTCCACCCCTGTTTACGGTGTAAATTATACTTTTGTCATGCAATCGGTGCTCAATCTTTCGGAAGAGAACCCTGCTTTTAAAGTCTAATCCTAATCTTAAATATTATGAAGAATAGCTCCAGCATATTTATAAACTCTGTGATTTGTCTACCTAGAGTATTCAACATTGGATTGTACAATAATCCAACATCTCAATTCAATACATCAGCAACAATTTAATCTACTAATTTAATACTTAAAAAAATGAGGAAACATTTATTATTTTCCGTAATGCTTAGTCTGTGTGCTATGGGTGGCATGATGGTGTATCCCACACCTGCTATAGCTACCGTAGCACAATCTCCGGCTATCAAGGTTCGCGGTCAAGTTATCGATGAACAAGGTGAGCCCTTGACTGGAGCTACTGTCAGAATTAAAGGAGGACAAGGTGGAACCATTACCGATGTGGACGGAAACTTCCAACTGGAGGTTGCCGGAAACGCTATCCTTTCGATAAGCTATGTAGGCTACAAGGAACGCGAAGTAGCTGTTCGTAACCGCGCTATCATTGAAGCTATCCAATTGCAACCCGACAACCAGATGCTGGAACAAGTTGTTGTCATAGGTTATGGCACACAAAAGAAATCCGATTTGACCGGTTCTGTAGCTGTAGTAGACACGGAAGCCTTGAAACAGACATCCCATTCCAATATCTCCACCATGCTCGAAGGTAAAGTATCAGGCGTACAAGTCACTTCCGACGGGCAGCCCGGTGCCGACCCTACCGTCCGTATCCGTGGCGTCGGATCTTTTGGTGACACTTCTCCTCTTTATGTTATCGATGGTGTCCCCATGGGTACTTCCATCCGCGATTTCTCTTCAAACGATATTGAAACCATCCAAATTCTGAAGGATGCATCAGCTGCTGCCATTTACGGTTCGCGTGCAGCCAACGGTGTGGTCATCATCACTACCAAACGCGGTCAGAAAGACCAACCGCTGAAAGTAGACTACAATGGGTACGTAGGTATGGACTACATTCCCAGTAGTGTCTATGACGTAATGGATGCCGACCAATACAGCCAGTACATCGGTCAGGCATGCGCCAACTCCAACACTCCGCTGCCCGGCGGTTACAAGCTGGACAGTACCACCGGAAAATATCATTTCCAGGATAACACCAATACCAACTGGTTTAAAGAAGTGTTCAAAACAGGTATCCGTCAAAATCACAATGTGAACCTCTCCGGTGGCGGTGCCCACAATACTTATAACGTTTCATTAGATTACTACAACCAGAAAGGTACACTGGAAGGCGCCGGTCCCAACTACGAACGTTACACGGCGCGTGTCAACAACACGATGGACACCAAATTCATCAAGTTCCATACCAGCCTGGTTTACTCTCACTCCGATCAAGACAACATGGGTTTGTCAAACGCTTCCGAATACGTTCAAGGTCTGTATGGAGACGTAACCAACATACTGCGTGGTACTTTGCTGATGCAACCCACCATCAAAGCCTACGACAACTCTACTTGGGTACTTGACAATCTGGTAGGGATCGCCAATAACTTCAACTATGACTCTTATGGTTATGGTGTTTACTACGACACCGTACATGGTGACATTTCAGCTTCCAACCCCTTGCTGGTCAATAACCTGTTAAAGCGCAATACCCGTGTAGACCGCTTTGTAGGAACAGCCTCTGCCGATGTGGATCTCCTGAAAATGATCGGTATTGACAGCAAAAACCACAAGCTCAACTATAAAGTCAATCTCTCTTACAGCAAAACCCATTGCAAGGACTTCACCTGGATTCCTGCATGGGTACAGAGCAACCGTGTCTATCTGGCCAAAAGCAACGAACGTCTCACCAAAGCTACCCGCTCTTATGCCGATGCTTTGATTGAAAACGTGCTGACTTATGATGCCACCGTCGGCAAACACCATTTTAACCTGGTAGCCGGCCAGACTTACGAAGAAGAAAACACCGACTTGCTGACAGGCTGGGGCGTCAACTTCACCGAGCCTTACTTCCTGCAACTCCAGAATGCCGCCAACACTTACGCTGAAAGCTTCGAATACAAACACACCCTCCTATCCTACATCGGGCGTATCAACTACAACTACGACGAGCGTTATCTGTTCTCGGCAACCGTGCGCCGCGACGGCAGTTCCCGCTTGTCCCAAAATATCCGTTGGGGCACCTTCCCCTCTGTTTCTGTGGGATGGCGTTTCGACAAGGAGTCTTTCTTCCCCTTCAACAGAAACATTGTCAACATGTTCAAGGTACGTGCCAGCTATGGCGAGCTCGGTAACGAAAACATTGGTGAATACATGTATCAGGCTGTAATGGCACGTAATAACATGACTTATAGCTTTGGCAACACGCCCATCACCGGTTCTGCCATTTCCACTTTCGTAGACAACAACCTTTCTTGGGAAAAGAAGAAAAGCTACAACGTGGGTATCGACCTCGCCTTGTTCAACAACCGTCTGGAATTCACTGCCGAATGGTACAAGAACACCAGTGAAGACCTGCTTTATGCTGTTCCCGTTCCCGAACAAGCCGGTGTATCCAATACCACCGTAACAATGAACGCCGCTTCGATGAACAATTCAGGTTTCGAATTTGCAGCTACTTACCGCAACCGAGACCACGACTTCAAGTATGAAGTGTCGGCTAACTTAAGTACTGTCCGTAACCGCGTAACCTCATTGGGCTTCGGTACCGATTCATACATCTCCGGCGCCTACATCACCAACGTAGGTGAAGAGATCGGCAAATTCTACGGATGGGTTTATGATGGCATCGCCCGCACACAAGCTGACTTGGACAACCATGCCACACAAGAAGGCGCCCAAATTGGTGACTGCCTCTATAAGGACGTAAGCGGTCCCGACGGAAAGCCTGACGGAAAGGTAGATGCCAATGACCAGGTAGTATTGGGCAGCGGTATGCCTAAGATCAATTTCGGTTTGAACGCCCGCTTCGAATACAAACGTTTCGACCTGAGCATCGCTACGTTCGGTGCACTCAACTATCATGTTAGCGACGACATCCACAACTCTCTGAACTCTTGCTATGGCTGGGGCAACAAAGACGTAGCCATGCTCGACGCCAATCGCTTCAGCGAAGACGGCAGCACCTATCTTTCCAGCGTACCACGTACCTATGTCACCAACAGTGCCAGCCTGGCCTGGAACGATCTCTTCAGCGACCGCAAAATTCAGAACGCAGCTTATTGGAAAATTGCCAATATAGAACTGGGCTACAACTTCCCCAACGAATGGTTTGGCAAATACGTATCGGATGTACGTTTCTACGTGTCGGCACAGAACCTGCACACCTTTACCGGCTACAAAGGTTACAATGTGGACTATGCAGGAGGTACCTTCACACCGGGATATAACTTCTGTTCTTATCCTACCGCACGTACCTTCATGTGTGGCGTTCATTTCACTTTCTAATCACTAAAAACATAACAATATGAAACTCAATAAATATGCATTGGTTCTCTTTTTGGGATTAGGCACATTGACTTCTTGCAATGATAATTTGGAGCTGTTAAATCCCAACCAGCAAACCTCAAACACATTCGGTTTCAATGCCGATGATTTGGAAGAGAGCGTTATTGCCGCCTATAACCATATCCGTATGGAAGGTTCTTACGCCCGTGTAGGCTACACCATTGATGTGTGTCGTGGCGATGAAGCCTGGAATTCATCACAAGTATGGTATCTGCCTTTCGATGACCTGAATGCGGAAGTAACCTCGGACATCACGTGGTGGCCCTGGCGCGAATGGTACTACACCGTTAATGTATGTAATTTTGCCATTTCCCGTTGCGATGAAGACAACAGCCAGCTTTCCGAAAAAATGAAACGCATCAAAGGACAAGTGCTCTTCCTGCGCGGTCTGTCATACTACAATCTGGTTGGTTATTACCAGAACCCGCCCCTCATCACAGATTATGCCACCTACTCTTCATTGGATGGACTTTATACCGGCAACAGCACCTATGATGCCGTGCTGGACCAAGTGGAAAGTGATTTCAAAGAAGCCATGGAATTGTTACCCTCACGAGATCAAGGTGGCGAATGGGAAAAAGGACGTGCCACCTGTGGTGCCGCAGCCGGTTACTATGCCCGTGCGCTCATGGTACGCCATAAATTCAAAGACGCCCTTACTGTACTGAAAGACATTATCGGCAAAAAATATGGTACTTATGAACTGATGGATAACTATGGCGACAACTTTCGTGAAGGTCCTGCCTATGAGAACAACAAGGAAAGCCTTTTCGAAGTGCAATTCCTTGACTTAGAATCACAAGGAACCGACGACGAGTGGACTCCGGTGAACACCAGCCCGAATGCCACCCAAGGTTCGGCCATCGAGAGTAACTTCGCTCCCGGCAATTATGGCGGTTGGGCCGACATTTCGGCTTCCCCCTGGCTCTACCATCTCTTCAAAGCAGAACGTACTACTGACGGCAAACTCGACCCGCGTCTGTACTGGACCATCGGTACTTACGAATCCGATTGGGAAGACTTTGAATATGGCAATGTAGCTTATACGAGCAAACTTACAGCCACCGACAACATCGTAACCAACAACACATACGGTGGTCTACCCATCGCCAAGTTCACAAACCTCCGTACCGGACTCTATAGCACCGTTATTACAGGCTTACACGATGGAATCAACTTGCGTCTGATGCGCTACTCCGACGTGCTGCTCCGTGCTGCCGAATGTGAAAACGAAGTCAACGGCCCCACACAACAGGCCATCGACTGGATTAACGAAGTACGCAACCGCGCTGACTTGCCCGATCTGGAACTGGCTGACTTCCCTACAGCCGACAAACTCTTCGAGCAGATTGCCAATGTGGAGCGTCCGAAAGAATTTGGTTGTGAGTTCGGACGCGGATTCGATCTTATCCGCTGGGGATTCTTCTATAAGAATGATCGTTTGCAACAACTTAAGGAGCACAGTGTCGTACGCCGTTCTGTAACCGGAACCAAAGATCCTGTAGACTACAACGATATCGCAACCGACTCCGAACTAAAAAGTTCTTTTGACACCTACTTACCCGGGCACGAATTTCTGCCCATCGTACAACAGTTGTTGAACAAGAACCCTAACCTAAGTGGTAACTCTGCCAACTTTAGCACGGACAACTCTACTTATTTCAGTGAGAACGGATGGACTGTTCATCCGGTGGTTGACTTAAGCAAATAAACAAACCTATTAAAATGTAAGACAATGAGAATACTCAATAAATTAGTATACGCTTGCTGTTCCATCGCCTTCGGGTTGATGGCATTGCCAAGCTGCGAGGGTGGCGAGCTGTATGATGTTAACGCCCCCGACTGGATTTCCGAGAAAGTGGACTCCATAGCAAATTCAAAGAAAGATCCGGAAGAAGAAGTGCTGGAGGGCATGCAGGAAGATGTCTACTCCTTCGGTAATACGGACTACACCTCCGGTTTCTGGACAGCTTTCTCCAAGTATTACGTCGTGCCCGATGGTCAGAAGTGGCATGGAGTGTTCAACCTCAACATCAACCCTGCCGACAATACCTATTATAAAAACTTCGCCCTAGTCATTACCAATGACGCAGACCGCGGAGGTGAAGGATACACGGAATATGGCGCTTATCGTTTTGATACCACAAACGATACTTTGGCCTATAACTCCCAATGGGGTTCCCATCTCTTCTTCAAATACACCTCCAGCACACTGATGCTGTCACCCGTTGACAATCTGGACGAAACTGTACAGAAATTGGGCGGCAAAGTAACACTCACCGTAGACCGCACCAATGAAAATGCCTTCTCTATCAAAATCCAGAACGCCTCGGCAACCAAAACCTACAAACAGCCGTACAAGTTACCCAATCTGAATGCAGACGCGAGCAATACCAACATCCGCTGCTTCCTGGTACCCGAAGGCTCTTACATCAACTTCTTGCAATCGAACATCGTTCCTATCGGCGGCCTTACCTCTGCCGAAGACAAGAATCCGCTCTCGATGGTACTGCAAAATGTACCCGATCAGGTCAATGCCGGCACCTCACTCGAAGAAGCCGTGGCCGGGATTACTGCCATCGTCAGCTTCGAAGAAGGGGTGACTAAGACCGTAACCGCAGAAGAACTCCAGTTCACTGCCATCCCCAATATGAACGAACTGGGCACGAAGACACTGGTAGTCATCTACAACAAGACCTTCAAGGGCGAGAATTGCAACCAGCCGGTGGTGGCCAATGCTACGTTTGAAGTAGTGGAAAAGATTGTATCCATCCAAGTGACGGCTCAACCTGCGCACACGCAGTATTACTATTATACTTCGGCAGCAACGGAAACGATGACCGACCGTACGCTGGCATTCCTTCCCGAAGGATTGGAAGTAACGGCTACTTATGCCGACGGAAGCACAAGAGTAGTAGACAACGCCAAACTCCATTTCTCTGCCATTCCTGCCAAAGCCGGTACGCAGACCGTAACCATTACTGCCGACGAAGTTACCGCTACCGTAGAAGTCAAAGTTGCCGAATCTGTGGTTGCCGCTGTGAGCAACTCAGCCGGTATCATAGGAGCCGAAGACAATTCAACGGGTTGGTGGACTGTCTTTTCTGACAATTTCAACGTGCCGGCAGGTGAAACCAGATCCATCAGCTTCACCAATTACACCAGCCAAGCTAATAACTGGAGCAACTTCGCTATCGTTCTCCGCAAAGCCGATCTTGCCGAATATGCAGTGGTACGCGCCGACAACTATGGATGGGGTGCAGGATACGATGGAAATGCCAGCCTCGTTCACAACGGTACACAAGGCGACTGGGCTGCTTGGCTTGCCGATATGAACGGAGCCAAAGTCACCGTCTACGTGACCAATTGCGGCAATGGTACAGCCGACATTCAAGCAGTAATGAAAGGCACTTCAGGTACTTCCTATGCCCAATACTATTTAGGGATCAACAAATTGGATATGAACGACTTGAACTTCGCTTTAACGATTGAAGGCGGCCATCTCGTCTTCTAATCCGAATCAGTAATCACACAAGCCATGCCGTTTTCCTCAGGAAGAAGCGGCATGGTCTTTAAACTATCAACAGATGAAAAAACTATTACCATTGTGGATGTTCTTGCCAATATTCCTTGTTTTAGCCGCTTGTTCTGACAACAGCGAAGATATAGACCGCTATTATGCAACTGTAAGTACTCCGAAAGTAACTACAACCACACCCACCTCGTTGACCGTCACCGCATCGGTTACAGGTGATCTGAACCAAATAGTCAAGAAAGGCTTCTGTTACAGTGCAGCAGCTTCCGTACCGACTATCAAAGACCACGTGGTGGATGCCGATGAGAATTTCAGTGCCTCCCTCTCAACCTTGACCTCCGGTACCTCCTACTATATCCGTGCATACGTCTACTGTGACAGCCGTTATGTCTATTCAGAGGTGGTCACGGCCACCACAGAAAGCTTAAGCTTAGACGATGAACTCAAGAATTACGTGGCCCCCACCTACTCCGATGACTATACCTCGATAAGTGACTGGAGCAAACGCTCTCAATGGAATCTTGCCAACGTACACGACCCCTCGGTTGTATTGGCCGAAGATGGTTATTATTACATGTATCAGACGGATGCTTCATACGGCAACGTCCACACCGCAGGCGGCCACTTCCACGGTCGTCGCTCCAAGGACCTTGTCAACTGGGAATACCTCGGCGGTACAATGAAGAACCTGCCCGAATGGGTAGTGCCCAAGCTCAATGAAATACGAAAAGAAATGGGACTTGCCGAAATCAATCCTAATGTTAATGACTTCGGCTATTGGGCTCCCGTAGTACGCAAGGTAAAGAACGGCCTCTATCGCATGTACTATTCCATTGTCTGCCCCGGCACACTCAACGGTGCCAACACCTGGTCGGAGCGCGCCTTTATCGGCCTGATGGAAAACAACGATCCCTCCAACAACGACGGATGGGTAGACAAAGGCTACGTCATCACCAATGCTTCCGACAAAGGACTTAACTTCAACGTGAAGCCGGATGATTGGGCCAATTGCTATTATAAATGGAATGCCATCGACCCCTCTTATGTCATCACGCCCGAAGGCGAGCACTGGTTGGTCTACGGTTCATGGCATAGCGGCATAGCCGCTCTCAAGCTCAATAGCGAAACAGGCAAGCCTGCCGAAACTTTGGGCCAACCTTGGGCTACAGGCCAAGCACCTGCCGAGTATGGTCAGTTGATCGCCACCCGCCAGACAGGTAACCGCTGGCAAGCCAGTGAAGGTCCCGAAGTCATTTACCGCGATGGCTACTACTACCTCTTCCTTGCCTACGACGCTCTCGACGTGCCCTATAACACCCGTGTGGTCCGCTCGAAAAGCATCACCGGTCCCTACGTGGGCATTGACGGCAAAGACGTGACCGCCGGTGCCGATGCACTGCCCATAGTGACTCATCCCTATAAGTTCAGCAAAGGCTACGGCTGGGTAGGCATCGCCCACTGCGCTATCTTCGACGATGGCAAAGACAACTGGTTCTACGCCTCACAAGGCCGTCTGCCTAAGGATGTTCCGGGCATCAACGCCAGCAACGCCATCATGATGGGGCACGTACGCAGCATCCGCTGGACGAAAGACGGTTGGCCTCTCGTAATGCCTGAACGCTACGGAGCCGTTCCCAAGGTAGCCATCACCGAAGAAGAATTGCCCGGCAATTGGGAACACATCGACCTTACATACAAATATGGAGAGCAGAGAACTTCAGCAACAATGACTCTCGCCGCCGACCACACTATCACCGAAGGTATCTGGAAAGGCAGTACGTGGAGCTATGATGCCGCCCAACAGATTCTGACTGTCAACGGAGTGGAACTTTATCTGCAACGCGAAACCGACTGGGAAGCCAGTCCGCGCACCCATACCATCGTCTATGCCGGCTATGCCAACAACAAGACGTATTGGGGAAAGAAGTCCAAATAAACATTCCCGCTCCGCACGCAAACTTCATATAGAAACACCACCACTGCCCCGTAAAACAACACCAAGGTTTATGAGGCAGTGGTCCTGTTTTACAAATCAATAGCAGAGATTAAAGATCATAAACAGAAACAAGAGAAACCTATTTCATGAAAAGGAAAAAGAGTTAGGTTCCCTAATCTCCATACAAAAAATCATCATTCTGTTCTTTTACATTCAAAGACAACCTACTTTTATTTATTACCATAAATCTCTATCCTTTAAACCAACAAACACCATTTGTAGACAAGCAGAGGACATCAGCATCAGATTTTTTGTTAATTATTAGCCAAATACACACTTTAATTTATAACTTTGCAATTCTAATAGAATGAATTATGGAAAATAAACTAACCATTTACAATACATTAAGCCGTCAAAAGGAACTTTTCGTTCCCTTGCATGCCCCTCATGTAGGTATGTATGTATGCGGTCCTACCGTATATGGCGATGCCCATTTAGGACACGCACGCCCCGCCATCACGTTCGATATCCTGTTCCGTTATCTTACCCATCTGGGATACAAGGTACGTTATGTCCGTAACATTACCGATGTCGGTCATCTGGAACACGATGCAGATGAAGGCGAAGATAAAATCGCCAAAAAGGCCCGTCTGGAGCAACTGGAACCCATGGAAGTAGTGCAATATTACCTCAATCGCTACCACAAGGCAATGGAAGCCTTGAATGTACTTCCACCCAGTATCGAGCCACATGCATCAGGCCATATCATTGAACAGATAGAACTGGTAGAAGAAATTCTGAAAAACGGCTATGCTTATGAAAGTGAAGGTTCCGTTTATTTCGATGTAGCAAAATACAACAAAGACCATCATTACGGCAAACTGTCCGGCCGCAACCTGGACGATGTGCTGAACACCACCCGCGAGCTGGACGGTCAAAGCGAGAAGCGCAATCCTGCCGATTTCGCCCTGTGGAAATGTGCACAACCCGAACATATCATGCGCTGGCCCAGCCCGTGGAGTAACGGATTCCCCGGTTGGCATTGTGAATGTACCGCAATGGGTAAGAAATACCTGGGCGAGCATTTCGATATTCATGGAGGGGGAATGGACTTAATTTTCCCACACCACGAATGTGAAATCGCACAAAGCGTGGCTTCACAAGGCGATGACATGGTTCACTATTGGATGCACAACAACATGATTACCATTAATGGACAGAAGATGGGAAAATCATACGGCAACTTCATTAACTTGGATGAGTTCTTCCACGGTACCCACAAGTTACTGACCCAAGCCTACAGCCCCATGACCATCCGTTTCTTCATCCTTCAGGCACATTACCGCAGTACAGTGGACTTCAGTAACGAAGCATTACAAGCAGCCGAAAAAGGATTGGAACGGCTGACAGAAGCTGTGAAAGGTCTTGAACGCATCACTCCGGCAACACAAACCACCGGCATAGAGGGGGTAAAAGACTTGCGTGAAAAGTGTTATACAGCCATGAATGATGACTTGAACTCACCGATTGTCATTGCCCATCTGTTTGACGGCGCCCGTATGATTAATACGGTTCTGGACAAGAAAGCCACTATTTCCGCAGAAGATCTGGAAGAACTGAAAAGTGTGTTCCATCTCTTTATGTACGAAATCCTGGGTCTGAAAGAAGAAGCCGCCAATAACGAGGCACGTGAAGAGGCATACGGCAAAGTAGTAGATATGCTGCTGGAACAACGTATGAAAGCCAAAGCCAATAAAGACTGGGCTACAAGCGATAAAATCCGTGATGAGCTGGCCGCTCTTGGCTTTGAAGTGAAAGATACCAAAGACGGTTTCACATGGAAACTGAATAAATAGGATACATAGAGCGACACTATATTTTTCACCACAGACTATACAGATTCACACAGATTACCCACCTGACAATCAATGATTTAAGAAGCATCTGCGTTTATTTGTATAATCTGTGGTGAACCTTTCAGATAACCATCAAAACTGAAAAATCTCCCTTCGGATGGTAATACTTATTTTTAAATAACTATTTTTGCGGAAATTATACAAAACTGCTTATCACACCAATCCAATGCTAGCTGAGAATAAGATAACTTTAGCGTCCCTGTATAAGATTTTGTTTGAAGAAGAGCCACTGACACTCTCCGACCAATGTATGCAAAAATTGGAAGAGAGTTTCCATTTTCTGAAAACATTCTCCAACGACAAGATCATCTATGGCATCAATACCGGCTTTGGACCGATGGCCCAATACCGTATTGAAGATGAATCCTTGTCACAATTACAGTATAATATCATCCGCAGCCATGCCACCGGAGCAGGGCAACCCCTTCCGGAACTCTATGTCAAAGCTGCCATGATAGCGCGTCTCTATACTTTTCTGCAAGGAAAATCCGGCATACATAAAGAACTGGCATTGCTCATTACCGAGTTTATCAACCGGGGGATTACTCCATACGTACCCGAACACGGCAGTGTAGGGGCCAGTGGCGATTTGGTACAGCTTGCCCATATCGCCCTCACCCTGATTGGAGAAGGAGAGGTCTTTTACCAAGGCAAGAAAAGAGATACGGCATCCGTTTTGGCGGAAAACGGATTGCAACCCTTCAAAATGCATATCCGCGAAGGGCTTTCAGTGACCAACGGCACTTCGGTAATGACAGGTATAGGCATTGTCAACCTGATTTATGCCCGCCAACTGATGCATTGGGCAGTAGGCGCATCGGTCATGATGAATGAAATTGCCGCCTCGTACGATGATTTCATGTCCGAACCGCTGAACGAAGCCAAACGGCATGAAGGACAGCAAGAGATAGCCCGCATGATGCGCCAATGGGTGGAAGGCAGCCAATGTGTACGCAAAAGAGAGAATGAACTTTACAACGGAAAACACGAAGAGAAAATCTTCACCCATAAGGTTCAACCCTATTATTCGTTGCGCTGCATCCCACAGATTCTAGGACCGGTTTATGATGAATTGCTCAATGCCGAAAAAGTATTGATAAACGAAATAAATTCAGCCTGTGACAACCCGATAGTGGACCCCGACACGCAAAACGTGTATCATGGCGGTAATTTTCACGGAGATTACGTTTCTTTTGAAATGGATAAACTGAAAATAGCGGTCACCAAACTGGCCATGCTTGCCGAACGGCAGATCAATTACTTGTTTCACGACCGCATCAACGGCATTCTGCCCCCCTTTGTCAATATGGGAGTGCTGGGATTGAACTATGGTTTGCAGGCGTCACAATTTACCGCGACTTCTACCACAGCGGAGTGCCAGACTTTGTCCAATCCGATGTATGTGCATAGCATCCCCAACAACAATGACAATCAGGATATTGTAAGCATGGGAACCAATTCCGCACTGCTGGCAAAAACAGTCATAGAAAATGCTTATCAGGTGATGGCTATCCTGATGATGGGTATTGTACAAGCTGTAGACTGTTTGGAAATAGCCGATCGGCTAAGCCCCCGGTCACAACAAGTATATAAAGAGATACGAGCATTTTTTCCTGTGTTCCGGGAAGATACGCCTAAATATAAAGAGATAGAAAGAATGATGGTATATCTTAAAAAAGGGAGGTTGCAAGAAAAATGAAATACGCACTAGTAACAGGAGGAAGCCGGGGCATCGGACGGGCTGTATGTCTGAAACTGGCCGAAATGGGATATCATATACTGATAAACTACCAAAACAACGATACGGAAGCCGAAGCCACCCTGCAACAGATACGGGAACAAGGCTCGGACGGCGAACTGATGAAATTTGACGTGACAGACGCAGTAGCCACACACGCCGCACTGAACGGCTGGATGGAGAAGCATCCCGATACCTACATTGAGGTACTGGTGAACAATGCCGGTATACGCCGTGACAACCTGATGCTGTGGATGGAACAGGATGAATGGAGCCGGGTGTTGGATATCAGCCTGAACGGTTTCTTCAACGTCACCCAACCCTTGCTGAAAAATATGCTGGTAAAGCGATTCGGACGTATCATCAACATCGTTTCCCTGTCGGGTATCAAAGGAATGCCGGGACAAACCAACTATTCGGCAGCCAAAGGCGGAATGATAGCCGCCACCAAAGCACTGGCACAGGAAGTGGCCAGAAAACACGTGACGGTGAACGCCGTAGCACCGGGATTTATCCGCACGGATATGACCAACGGCATTGATGAAAATGAATGGAAAAAACAGATACCGGCAGGACGGTTCGGCGAACCCGGAGAAGTAGCCGCACTGGTAGGCTTCCTGGCATCGGAACAAGCCTCCTATATCACCGGAGAAGTAATTTCCATCAATGGAGGAATCTATACATAAGCAGAAGATGAGAAGAGTAGTGATTACAGGCATGGGTATTTATTCGTGCATAGGCAAGAACCAAGATGAGGTGAAAGACTCTTTGTTCCAAGGGCGTTCAGGCATCGGCATCGATCCGGCACGTAAAGAGATGGGGTATTTTTCCGCATTGACAGGACTTGTCGAACGTCCTGATTTAAAGAAGTTATTGGACCGCAAAAAGAGGCATAGCCTCGCCGAACAGGGAGAATATGCCTATATGGCTACCTTGGAGGCATTCCGTCAGGCACAAATAGACGAGGAGTTTTTATTAAATCATGAAGTAGGCATATTGTATGGAAATGACAGTAGCGCCGCTCCGGTAATCGAGGCCATTGATGTCATTCGTGCCAAGAAGAATACGGCTATGGTGGGCTCCGGTTCTATCTTCCAGTCCATGAACTCTACGATTACCATGAACCTTTCGGTTATTTTCCATTTGAAGGGAATTAATTTTACCATATCGGGAGCTTGTGCCAGCGGTTCACACGCCATCGGCATGGCATATATGCTCATCAAATCAGGACTTCAGGACTGCATTCTGTGCGGAGGAGCACAAGAGGTAAATCCTTACTCCGTGGGTAGTTTCGACGGATTGGGCGCGTTCTCCACCCGTGAGGACGAACCGGAAAAGGCATCGCGCCCCTTTGACAAGGGACGGGACGGTTTGATACCCAGCGGAGGAGGCGCCAGCCTGGTACTCGAAAGTTATGAATCAGCCGTAAGGCGCGGAGCTACTATTCTGGCAGAAGTCATAGGATACGGTTTTTCATCCAACGGAGATCATATTTCCGTACCGAATGTGGACGGTCCCAGACGCTCTTTACAGATGGCAATCAACGATGCGGGCATTCCCTTGGAAGAAATCCAATATATCAATGCACACGCCACTTCCACCCCCGTGGGAGATTTGAATGAGGCAAAAGCCATAGCGGAAGTGTTCGGAAACCATCGGCCCTATGTCACATCCACCAAGTCACAAACCGGACATGAGATGTGGATGGCAGGCGCCAGTGAAGTCATTTATTCCATCTTGATGATGAATAACGGATTTATCGCTCCTAATCTCAATTTTGAAGAACCCGATGAAGCCTCTGCTCTGCTGAACATCCCCTCCCGGAGGATAGAAACGGAATTTGATACCTTCTTGTCCAACTCATTCGGATTCGGAGGAACCAATTCCTCACTGATTATCCGTAAATTTAAAGAAAACAATTAATTCAAACCAATATATAAATTTATGACCAACGAAGAAATCATCGAAAAGATCAGAACCACCCTGGCCGAAGAATTTGAGATTGATGTAGAACAGATCCAACCGGACGCACCTTTGATGCAAACCTTGGAATTGGATAGCCTTGACCTGGTGGATATGGTAGTACTGATTGACAAGAATTTCGGTTTCACCGTTACAGCCAAAGATTTTGCCGGTATCAAAACCTTCCAGGATTTCTATAATCTGGTAATTTCACATATGCAAAAAGAAGACTGATGTCCGAAACATGGAAAGGTAAGACAAGAGGAGGCACATTCGGATACATGTTCTTTATCTACATGATCCGCTGTCTGGGGATAACTGCGGCCTACGGCTTCCTGGCATTGGTCGTCCTCTACTTCATACCTTTCGCACCGAAAGCAACGGGCAATACTTGGAGTTACGCACGGAACAGGCTGAAATACGGACGGCTGAAATCCGTCGCACTGCTCCTGAAAAACTATTACCGGCTGGGACAAATATTGATTGACAAAGTGGCCATCGGCAACGGAATGACCGGCAAGTATCATTTCAAGTTTGAGAACTATCAGGCATTTTTAGACGTACTAAACGGAAACACCGGAGTAATTATGATTGGCGCCCATGTGGGCAACTGGGAAATAGGCGCTCCTTTCTTCGATGAATATGGCAAAAAGATCAATATCGTCATGTTTGACGCCGAACACGAACGGATAAAGGAGATTTTGGAAAAGAACGCCTCTACGCGAGACTACAAAATAATTCCGGTGAATGAAGACAGCCTGACACATGTATTCCGCATCACGGAAGCATTGGACCGCCGGGAGTATGTCTGCTTTCAGGGAGACCGCTATCTGAATAAAGAGAAATTACTCACGACTTCTTTCATGGGAAAAGAAGCCAAATTTCCGATGGGCCCTTTCCTGCTGGCTTCGAAGTTAAAAGTACCCGTCGTATTCTATTTTGCCATGCGTGAAGCCCAAAGAACGTATCGTTTCCATTTCTTTATAGCCGAGACAGTAGTACGGACGAAAGAGAAACGGGCCGAACAGGCATTATTGGAGCAATATACACAAACGCTGGAAAAGATTGTCCGGCAGTATCCGGAACAATGGTTCAATTACTACCCGTTCTGGACATAAAAATAAATCTGGTATGATGCATAAAAGATATACAAAAGAACAATGTACGGCTGCCGAAGCGCAAAGACTGGCACAAGAGATAGCTTTCGGTCCTGTGGTATTCCAAGTATCGCGCCTGATGTTGAAATTCGGAATTTTCCAATTATTGTCCGGCAAACGGGAAGGATATACGCTGCAAGAAATCAGCGGGCGGACCGGACTGACACGCTATGCGGCACAAGTATTACTGGAAGCATCGCTGACCATCGGAACCATCCTGTTGGAAGAAGACCGTTATGTACTGGCCAAGGCAGGCTGGTTTCTGCTGAACGATAAAATGGCTCGTGTCAATATGGAATTCAACCACGATGTGAACTATCAAGGATTGTTCCATTTGGAAGAAGCTCTTTTAAACGGGCGTCCGGAAGGATTGAAAGTATTCGGAGAATGGCCTACCATTTACGAAGGTCTGTCCCAATTGCCGGAACAGGTACAGAAAAGCTGGTTCGGCTTTGATCATTTCTATTCGGACCAGTCATTCGGCAAAGCATTGGAAATCGTGTTCAGCCATCACCCGAAACGCTTGCTCGATATTGGCGGGAATACCGGCAGATGGGCCACACAATGCGTACAATATAATAAGGAAGTGGAAGTAACCATCGTGGACCTGCCTCAACAACTGGAAATGATGAGAAAGCAAACGGCCGGTTTGTCCGGTAGTGAACGCATACACGGTCACGGCGCCAATCTGCTGGATCGGGACGTGCCCTTTCCCACGGGTTTTGACGCTGTATGGATGAGCCAGTTTCTGGACTGCTTCTCGGAAGAAGAAGTCATCAGCATCCTGACCCGTGTGGCACAATCCATCGGCAAAGACAGCAAAGTCTATATTATGGAAACATTATGGGATCGCCAACGGTATGAAACAGCATCTTATTGCCTGACACAAATCAGCCTCTACTTTACAGCAATGGCCAACGGCAACAGCAAGATGTTCCATTCGGATGACCTGATCCGCTGCATTGAAAATGCCGGATTGGAAGTGGAAGAGATTCAAGATAACATAGGACTGGGACACAGTATCCTGCAATGCAGACTGAAATGAGCAGCAAAGAAATCATTTGTCAGGGAGAAGAACTGTTCCGGCTGATTCCCCAACGCCCGCCCATGGTAATGATAGACCGCTTCTATGGGATAGAAGAAGATACATCCTGGTCAGGGCTGACCGTCACTACCGACAACCTGTTCTGCCGGGACGGTGTACTACAGGAAACGGGAATCATAGAGCACATCGCCCAGTCGGCGGCGGCACGTGTAGGTTATATCTATATGCTGCGGAAAGAACCTGTACCATTAGGTTTTATCGGTTCGGTAGAAAAGATGAAACTATTCCGTCTTCCTTCTGCCGGAGCAGAACTATATACCGGTATAACCATCGTTCAGGAAGTATTTGATATCACCCTGATTACCGCCGAGGTAAAAGAAAACGATGAATTGCTGGCCGAATGCCGGATGAAAATATATCTGAAGAAAGAATGAAACGAAAAACAAGTCCACATCAGGCGGCACTGACAGACCGGACCACCATCAAAGTCCGCTTCAGTGAGATAGATTCCATGCAGATAGTATGGCATGGAGAATATGTGCGTTATTTCGAAGACGGACGCGAAGCTTTCGGAAAGCGGTACGGCCTGGACTATATGAGCATTTACCGGGAAGGATATGTAGTACCTATCGTAGATCTGACCTGCCAATTCAAACAACCGCTGTCTTTTGGTGAGGAAGCGATTGTCGAGACACGGTTTATCCACAGTGATGCCGCCAAAATCCTTTTTGAATACACCATCTACCGGGCATCGGACCAAAACATTGTGGCAACAGGAACCACTACACAGGTATTCCTGAATACAAATAGAGAACTGGAACTGGTTAATCCTGCCTTTTACATAGAGTGGAAAAAGAAATGGAACATCATCTGACTACCTATATCACCCATGATACCCTGATCAGCGCGCTGGGTTTCGGCACACAGGAAAATCTGGAAGCCATCCGGAGCTATCACAGCGGTATCACCCTGCAGACGGACAAACGGATTGCGGACACTCCCCTATTGGCAGCCACTCTCTCGCAAGAGAGATTGCAACAACAGGCGGAAGCCATAGGAGTAAGTGGCTATCCCCGGATGGAACAACTGTTCATACTGACTATCAACGAACTCATCCGTCAGTCCGGACAAACTTTGGAAGACAAAACCTGCGGACTCATCCTCTCCACCACCAAAGGGAACATCGATTTACTGGCCCGTCATACGGAACATCCCGATGAAGCGGTCTTTCTTTGGAAAATGGCAGAAAACATTGCCGGTTATTTCCATGCCGAGGAACGGATGCATGTCATTTCCAATGCCTGCATTTCAGGAGTGTCAGCCATCATAGCAGGAAAACGCATGATAGAGAACGGTATCTACCGCCGGGTAATCGTAGCGGGAGGTGACCTTCTCTCTCATTTCATCACCAGCGGTTTCGGGTCTTTCCGGTCTCTCAGCTCCCGCCCATGCCGTCCGTATGACAGCAGCCGTGACGGATTGAACTTGGGAGAGGCCTGCGGAGCCGTATTGCTCAGTTCAGAAGGAACAGAAGAACATGTTATCCTTTCGGGAGGAGCCGTCAGTAACGATGCCAACCACATCTCCGGTCCTTCCCGCACGGGAGACGGACTCTATTTCGCCATCCGCCAAGCCATGCAGGAAGCAGGAACAGCCCCTCAGGATATCAGTTTTGTGAATGCTCACGGCACTGCTACCTTATATAATGATGAAATGGAATCCAAAGCCCTCACACTGGCTCATCTGGAACAAGTGCCCGTCCATAGTTTGAAGCCCTATTTCGGCCATACCCTGGGAGCATCGGGAATCATTGAAAGCATTGTCTGTATGCACGAACTGAAACAAGGCATCCTGTTCGGCACTCCGGGTTACGAAACGCCGGGAATTCCTATACCAATACCGGTCTATGCCACCCACCGGAGCATCCCGATGAAACATTGTGTAAAAACCGCTTCGGGATTCGGCGGATGCAACGCAGCCATTGTCTTATCTTTACCGGAATATACTCCGTTCAAGGATGAGGACAACACCTTGCCCGAAATCCGATGTACACGGGAGGTTCGTATTGAAAACAGTTCTGTCTTCATAAACAACGAACTTATTTTTCATTCCGAAGAACCGGATTTCGGCACATTTATACGTGATACCTATAAAAAAACATGCGGAAACAACCTGAAATTTTATAAAATGGATGACCTTTGCAAATTGGGATATGTGGCCGCCGAATACTTGCTGGAAGGTAAGACATTCGCCCCACTGGAAATGGGGATGTTACTTGCCAATGCCGCTTCCTCTCTGCATACGGACATCAGACACCAGCAACTGATAGACCGGGAAGGAGACCAGGCAGCCAGTCCGGCTGTATTTGTTTACACACTACCCAATGTCGTATCTGGCGAGATTTGCATCCGCCACAAGATACAAGGGGAAAACACCTTTTTCATCACTGAAGCCTATCAGCCGGAAAAACTGGAAAGATACGCACGTATAGTCATGCAAAAAGGGAAACTGAACTATTGCATCATCGGGTGGTGTGAATTATGGAAGAACACCTATAAAGCAGTATTTAAACTGATCGAAAAACAATAAAGAATATGGAAGAATTGATTGATAAACTGAAAGTTGAATTAATAGAAGCATTGAATCTGGAAGAAATCACTCCGGAGGACATTGACAGTGAAGCACCTTTATTCGGAGATGACGGTCTGGGCCTTGACTCGATTGACGCATTAGAGATTATCCTGATTCTGGAAAGGAATTATGGAATCAAGATAGAGAATCCTGCCAAAGGCAAGGAAATATTCTATTCGGTACGTACCCTGGCAGACTACATCACCGCCCATCAGAAATGAGGAAGATCTATGTCACCGGTCTGGGAGTGATTTCGGGCATAGGGAAAGGAGTGGAAGAAAACCTGGATTCCTTAAAAGCCGGGAAACACGGTATGGGGAAAATCACCCTTTTCCCCACCGCACTTGACGTACCCGTGTCCGAAGTAAAACAGAGCAATGAAGAATTAAAGAAACTCCTGTCCCTTCCATCCGGCAAGACGTATTCACGTACAGCCTTGCTGGGCTTGTGGGCAGCCCAAGAAGCGGCCCGTGATGCGGAACTCGATTTCACTTCTCCCCGTATCGGGCTCATTTCTTCCACTTCCATCGGAGGAATGGATGCAAGCGAGCGGTTTTATGCCTCTTTCCGGGAAGATAACCGGAAAGGAAGATTACGTGACATTATCTCCCATGACTGTGGGTCCAGTACCGAAATGATAGCCGCTTATTTGGGAGTGAAAGGAACGGTGACCACCCTCAGCACCGCCTGTTCTTCCGCCGCAAATGCCATTATGTTAGGGGCACGCCTCATCCGGCACGGTCTGCTGGACGCTGTCCTTGTAGGCGGAACGGATGCCTTATGCCGTTTCACGCTCAACGGTTTCAATTCATTGATGATACTGGACAAAGAGCACTGCCGCCCTTTCGACCGCACACGTGCCGGACTAAACCTGGGAGAAGGAGCCGGATACCTTGTTCTTCAATCTGATAAATCCCTTACTAAAGCTCCTTATTGCGAACTCAGCGGTTACGCCAATGCCAATGAAGCCTACCACCAGACAGGAAGTTCCCCCGACGGAGACGGACCTTTCCTTTCCAAGAGTCAGGCCATAGCCTCTGCCGGGCTGACAGCCGGAGCCATAGACTATATCAATGTACATGGTACAGGCACTCCCAGCAACGACGCTTCCGAAGGGAAAGCCATCCGGCGTATCTTCGATACCCGTATTCCGCCTTTCAGTTCGGTCAAGGCTTTCATCGGGCACACCCTGGGAGCCTCGGAAGGAATAGAAGCCGTATATTCCGTACTCTCCATCCGTCACGGACTGATTTACCCTAATCTGAACTTCCATCTGTCCGATGAAGAAAGCGGCCTTATTCCTGAAACGGTTTTCCGGTCAGGACTTCCCATACGGCATGTATTATCCAACTCCTTCGGATTCGGCGGCAACAACTCATCTCTCGTATTTTCCACCCTAAACAGATAGCGTATGTGCCCAGTATATATCAACCGTATCGCCTCTATCCATGCGGAAAGCAGCAATGAAAAGCCTTATTTCTCCGCACAGGAACCTGATTATAAAGAAATGATCACCAACGCCAATCTGCGGAGGCGCATGAGCCGCATGATCAAGATGGGAGTAGCCTGCGGACTGGAATGTCTGAAAGATATCCCGTCGGAAAAGGTAGATGCCATTATCACTGCTACGGGACTGGGTTGTCTGGCCGATACGGAAAAGTTCATGAACGCCTTGATGGATAACCGGGAACAGATGCTCAATCCCACCGCTTTCATTCAGTCCACCTTTAATACGGTGGGTGCACAGCTAGCTTTGCTACTCAAAATACATGCCTATAATGTTACGTATGTACACCGTGGTTTAAGTTTTGAAAGTGCTCTGATAGATGGCATCATGAGCATTGCCGAAGGCAAACAGCATGTACTGGCAGGTGCTATGGATGAAATAACCCCTACCAGCCATATCATCCAACAGCGTTTAGGACTGTTGAAAGGAACGACAGCCGGTGAGGGAGCACAATTTTTCCTGTTAAGCGCACAAAAAGAGGAACAGACCTTTGCCGAACTGAAAGGGGTAGATACTTTTATCACCCGGATGAGTGCTCCGGAAATCAGTAACAGGATGCATCATTTTCTAAAATCTCACGGGCTTGCACCCGAAGACATTGACTGGTTTATCAGTGGCAAGAACGGGAAGAAAGCAACAGATGCCGTTTATACAGAGCTGGAACACAGTCTGTTCCCTCATGCCCTGCATAGCAGCTTTAAAGAACAATGCGGAGAATATCAGACTGCTTCATCCTATGCTCTCTGGATGGCGGCAAAAGCCTTGAAAGAAGAAGCTTCATCCCGTTACGCATTGATTTATAACCAATATCAAGGTATCAATCACTCAATCATCTTAATCAAGCGATGCACATCCTAGTTTCTGTAGTCATCATAGTAAGCGTCATGGCCTATTAAAAAGATGCTTTTAAGATACTGAAAACAGGAATAATGCTTAACTTTATCCCTCATAAAATAAAAGTAGTAGAAATAATGAAGAAAATAACTGTTACGAATATTGATATATCCATATCTGTAAGACCTGATAATAATGATTATATCTGCCTGACAGACATGGCACATTTCAAAGACAGAGAACGTACTAACTACATTATACAAAACTGGATGCGTCTACGTAGTACGATTGATTTTCTAGGGTTATGGGAAAAACTAAATAATCCAAATTTTAAAGGCATCGAATTCGATGCTTTTAAAATGGAGAGTGGAACAAACAGTTTCACCCTAACCCCCAAACAATGGATAGAAAAAACTAAAGCAATAGGGATTATATCCAAGCCCGGGCGATATGGGGGAACTTTTGCCCATAAAGACATAGCTTTTGAATTCGGGACTTGGCTCAGCCCTGAATTTAAACTATATCTCATCAAAGAATACCAAAGACTTAAAGAAGCAGAATCACACCCTTTATTAAGTGAATGGAACGTAAAAAGAATACTTAGTAAAGTAAACGCAGCAAGAAAAAGCAAGGTTGATGATAATACAGCAAGAATGCAGTCTATTAAGCAGTTAGGTGTTTAACTCATAATACTGCATAAGCTGAAAAAGGAGATCCGCTAAAAACAGCGAAAGACTTCAGTTCCCATATCGTTACTGATATAACGGGAATAAGAAACGGCACAACGGGTTCTATTTCAGTAATTTGCACAGTTTTTCATACCTGAGGACAACTCGCTTGATATTAACTTTGTAACGATCAAAAAAGTATGAAAACGAGTATGAGCAGATCGACCTTCAAAATCCTCTTCTACGTGAAGAAGGGCAGCGAGAGAGCCAACGGCTATCTCCCCCTAATGTGCCGTCTTACGGTGGACGGTGAAATCAAGCAGTTCAGTTGTAAACTGGACGTACCTCCGAAACTTTGGGACGTGAAAACGGCACGTGCCACGGGCAAGAGCGCCGAGGCGCAGAAAATCAATGCGGAGGTTGACCGGATACGCGTGGACGTGAACCGCCGTTACCAGGAACTGATGCAGTCCGACGGCTATGTCACCGCCGCCAGGCTGAGGGACGCCTGCCTCGGGCTGGGCGTGAAACGCGAGACGCTGTTGAAACTCTTCGAGCAGCACAACGAGGAGTTCATCAAGAAAGTGGGACACAGCCGCGTGCAGGGAACATACAACCGCTACCGTACCATATACAGGCACCTTTGCGAGTTCGTCCCGAAAGTGTACCGCCGTGACGACATCCCCCTGAAGGAACTCAACCTGACGTTCATCAACAACTTCGAGTATTTCCTGCGTACGGAGAAGAAATGCCGCACCAATACCGTATGGGGTTACATGATCGGGCTCAAGCACGTCATCTCCATCGCCCGCAACAGCGGTGCGCTTCCCTTCAACCCCTTCGCCGGGTACATCAACTCCCCCGAAAGCGTTGACCGGGGCTACCT
Source organism: Phocaeicola sp. RTP21359st1_B8_RTP21360_211022 (assembly GCF_040911965.1). Classification (NCBI taxonomy): domain Bacteria; kingdom Pseudomonadati; phylum Bacteroidota; class Bacteroidia; order Bacteroidales; family Bacteroidaceae; genus Phocaeicola; species Phocaeicola sp. RTP21359st1_B8_RTP21360_211022. Next base: position 1,072 of record NZ_JBDFXP010000011.1, on the reverse strand, counting down.
AACAGAGCGTGAGATACAGACGCTGATGGAGGCCCCGGTGAAAAGCGGGACCTGCGAACTGGTACGCGACCTCTTCATCTTCTCTGTGTTCACCGGACTGGCATACGCGGACGTGAAGGCGCTGACGACCGACCGGCTCCAGACCTTCTTCGACGGCAACCTCTGGATCATCACCCGCCGGCGCAAGACAAACACCGAGTCCAACATCCGCCTGCTGGACGTTCCCAAGCGCATCATAGAGAAGTACAAGGGGCTGTCCAAGGACGATCATGTATTTCCGGTACCGAGCAACGGCAGATGCAACACCATATTGAAGGAACTTGGCAGGCAGTGCGGTTTCAAGATAAGGCTGACCTATCATGTGGCCCGGCATACGAACGCCACCACCGTGCTGCTCTCGCACGGTGTGCCCATCGAGACCGTAAGCCGTCTTTTGGGGCATACGGATTTGAAAACCACCCAGATATATGCCCGGATAACCAACCAGAAGATCAGCAGCGACATGGAAATCCTGTCCCATAAGCTGGAAAAGATGGAGAAGGAAATATGCGATGCCATCTGAGGAAATGGTATTTATGAAACGGACGATTTTCCCCTTCCTCATCAAAGTTCGTCCGTCCCTGCGGGACTCCGCGTTTTCCCTTCGGTTTCCGGTAGAAAATTTCCGCATGGTGAAATTTTCTACCGGAAAAACGCTCCGAAAGCGCAGGGACGGACGTAAAAGGGATTCAGAAGGCGAAAACTGCGACCGACGTAGTGCATGTGCGACAAGGAAAAGAACTGTCCGGGAGCCCCTTTTCATGCCGTACCCCGGCATGAGACCGCTTTCCTCTCCGGCTGTGGTGAAGGCTCTCCTGCTCCCTCTGCATTGCATATGCGGGTTGTTCCGCCTGTATCCACGTCAGCCGGTATTGCCTGCCCTTTCCTTGGTAGAAACGGCTTGTCGCAACAGGCGGCGTGACACAAACTTTTCCGGATATGGAGGACCATTCCGGAAAATACACCGTACATTTGTACATCGAACCAATAATAACCGAATAACCGTTAAAAGAACATGGCTAAAATTAAAGTC
>NZ_JBDFXP010000010.1:0-123418 GCF_040911965.1 Phocaeicola sp. RTP21359st1_B8_RTP21360_211022 | reverse complement strand
TTTTGAGAAAAATCCAAATGACTTCAATTGGAGATGAAACAAAAGAGGCCATCTCAACTCTATTTTGAGACAGCCTCCTATTTTATAATTTCTCTTCATCTAATTTCTAATTTGACAAAGTAATGCTTATTAATCCGATAATAAACAAGGAGAACATAGCCGCAATCAGTTTATTGGTCCCCTTCGGAGCTTCCTTAAATTCCTTCCAGACAAAAACTCCCCAGATCATAGCCACCACAGGCGCTGCGTTGCTAAGGGCATAAGAGATAGCCGGATTGGCAGCACCTGCTCCCATAAAACTAATCACCATGCCGCCCATCCAGATAAAGCCTCCCAGCATACCTGTGAGATGGGTCTTGGCATCGCCGGCAAAGTAATCTTTCATGGTCACCGCCTTGCCTTCTACCGGATGCTTCATGGCAAAGGTATTGAATATAGGTGTGCTGGCCAGAATACCTACCGCAAAGAAGAACACACCTGTATAAGGAGTCAGCGTTCCGGTTCCTCCCGCCACATACTGCGGGTCAAGAGATTTCACTACCAATCCGTAAAAAAACATGATAGCGATACCTGCCATAATGGCCAGCAGAATCCCCTTCTTCGGAGTGGAAGCCTTGCCGGACGATAACTTTCCGTACGCTTTTCCGCAGATCAGTATAGCTACAATGATGACTAACACACCACTCCATAGTAAAAGCTGATTTCCCTGATAGGTCTGACCGGCCAAAGAGATTAATAAATAATTGAATACAATACCTCCAATCCAGGCCAAGCCTCCACCGATAGGAAAACCTACTGACATTCCGGCTACAGCAATGGCTGCGGTAAGAAATATATTGCCAAAGTTCCACACAACACCGCCCAAGAATGCATATTGAATGCTAGACCAGTCCATGACTGCCAAATCCTGAAAAAAGGTACGGCCTTCACTTCCCATACTTCCTAAAGTCACCGCCCCCAATAAAGCTGTAAGGAACAGACCGACGGTCAAATCCCAATAAAACAGTTCAAAGCTCCATTGCTTGGCGGCAACCATCTTCTGCGTATTTGCCCAAGAGCCCCAGCAGGCACAGCAAATAACACAGCAGAGGATTGCCAAAAAGTAATTATCTACCAATATCATATTTCATCGATATTATTCGTGAATATAGATATTCCAGTTCAGATAAGTTTCAATAGCTTCCGCCAAAATATCTTTCACATTACCACGGCACATAGCCACATGATGTTCGAATCCATTCTTACAAATATATTTCATAAGCGGCTGCAGATTATCCACCTTGGTTACTGCTATACAACCATCCATTCCGTATGGGTCATCGGTCAGGTCACCTTTGCCCAAATAAGACTTGATACAACCCTTCGTATCATCTGTCGAGATGCGGAAGAAGGTGAAATCACCCTGTTTTACTTTACCGTAAACGGCACCGAAAGTATGTACCTTACCTAATGTTCTGCCCAACACTCCTAATGTTCCTAACTTCAAATCATTCATTACAAATGATTTAGGGAAGTTACCACAATGTGTACACACACACTTGTTACGATCCTCGGCAAAGTTATTGTTCCAGTCAAGTAATGCCGACGGGCGACCGGAAGCCAATGTCAACGCATACATAGACACTGCACCGGCAATATCCACTTCACAAGCAGCAGGGATTAATTTTTCACTCAACATACTCATAGTCACACAAGCTGCACAACCATAGTTTTGCTCCAAAGAGTCCCAACACTGGATAGCTACAGCATCAATTTCATTGGCTTCCATCCATTGTTCTACAGCCACGCCAAATTTAGCCTGCAAAATCAGTTTATCATTGTATTGTTCGGGAACAGCAGCATATTGTCTGATTTCTTTCAGTTTTGCTTGTAACGTTTCATCAGCATCTTCAATCTTACGGGCGGCAGACAAGATTTCAGAAAGATCTACCGGAACGACTGTAATGCCCGATGCCTGCAACAGTTTCTCGCTGGCGCGGACGGTCTGGAAGCCGGCAGGACGAGTGCCGATGGCACCGATGCGAGCATGACGAAGACCATTCACCACCCGGCAGATCGCAGCGAACTTATTAATATCGGCTGCCAGCAAATCAGAATAAATAGAATAAGTATGTAGCGTAGTATCAGTAAAAGGAATGCCATACTGATACAAGTTATTGCATACGGAAATCTTACCACAGAACGCGTCACGACGGCTATCCAAATCCACCTTGTCATTCTCATCATCACATGCCTGAACCAAAACAGGCACATTCAGATCGGCTACACTGATAGCATTGATGATACCGATTTCAAAACCGAAGTTAGGTAATGAAACAATGATTCCATCAATGCGGTCACGGTTCTCACGGAACAACTTTGCACATTTCAAGCCATCTTCTCTTGTTTCAATACTGCTGCTGCCTGTAGGCGTAGCATCTTCGGGGAGAATGACATAGTCATAGCCCTCTTTCGTCAGTGTTTCCAACAATTGTTTACGGACATCTTTTGCTAATTCCGAGTTAAAATAAGCGCGTGTTCCAATGATGACACCAAAACACATTTTTTTCTTGTTTTTCATTTCTAATGGTATTAAAAGTTACGATATATTCAGTTAGTTATTCTGTCCTATTACTTTCTTAACAGCCTCACGCCAGCCACTATACAAAGATTGAAGTTCTTTTTCCTCCATACAGGGAGCGATGCAATTGTCAATGGTACGCATGGCAGCGGCTTCTTGGAAACTGGCCCACTTCTTACGGGCAAAGCCATTCATGACAACAGCCCCCAATGCAGAAGCTTCCTCTATCTCCGAACGGTTAATGACGGCATGCAGCATATCAGCCTGAAACTGCATCAGGAACTGATTCTTCGTGGGGCCTCCGTCAACACGCAACGCTTTCAGCTCGATTCCTGCCTGCCAGGTCATCATGTCTATCAAATCCTTCACTTGATAAGCAATGGATTCCAATCCTGCACGCAGCACATGCGCTTTTCCAGCATTCAGTGTCATTCCCCAGATGGCAGCTTTAGCATCCGGTTTCCACCAGGGAGCTCCCAATCCGGTAAAGGCGGGAACCAGATAGACACCATCATTGTTTTTAACCGAAGTCGCCAAGGTTTCAATTTGATTGAACGAGTCCACCAATCCCAATTTCTCCACCATCCATTTGATAGTGGCTCCGGTGCAATGGATATTGCCCTCAAAAGCATAATACACTTTACCCAAAGCCGAGAATCCGACGGATGTAACCAGCCCTTCAGGAGCAGCGACAGCCTCTTCTCCAATGTTAACCATAACAGATGATCCCGTTCCATAAGTCACCTTGCCCATACCTGCCTCAAAACACATCTGACCGGTTAATGCTCCATGGGAATCACCTAAAACACCTGCTATTTGTATCGGAGATTTGAACAAACCCTCTATCGTTGTTTCTCCAAAAACAGCATCACAGGGCAACGCTTCCGGCATCATACTCCGGGGAATAGTGAAGAGTTTCAACAACTCTTCATCCCAGTCCAAAGTATGAATATTAAAAAGCATGGTACGCGACGCATTCGTATAATCAGTCAGATGCTTCCTGCCTTCGGTCAGTTTCCAAATCAGCCAGGAATCAATAGTTCCCATCAACAAATCGCCTTTTTCTGCCAGTTCACGTGCATTTTCCACGTTATCCAATATCCACTTAGCACCACTGGCAGAAAAATAAGGATCGATAAGCAATCCGGTCTTTCGTTGTACCAGTTCGCTGTATCCCTTATCTTTCAGTTCTTTGCAAATAGCCGCTCCCCGCTGGCATTGCCATACCACGGCATGATAAACGGACTTGCCGGTATGTCGGTTCCAAACAACCACCGTTTCGCGCTGATTGGTGATGGCAAGAGAATAAGAAATATCCTTTCCATTCACTTCTTCTTGTTCAAGCAGACAATGTATCGCTTCTATGGTATTTTTATAGATTTCTTCGGCATCATGCTCTACCCATCCTATCTGCGGGTAGAATTGCTGATGTTCTATATTTACCCGATGCAACAATTCGCAATCTTCAGAGAACAGCATGGCTTTTGTTGCCGAAGTACTTTGATCTATGGTAATTATTCTGCTAATCATACTATTAGATTTAAAAAGGATATGTTTATTTTTTCACGAATTCAAGGGCAGTCTTGCAGATGCCCTCTTTATCCAATCCGTAATGGGCAAAGATTTCATGGGAGTTTCCATGAACCACGTTCTCATCGGGGATGCCGATAATGCGTACCGGAACCGGATTTTCGGAAAGCGTCTCAACCACAATAGCTCCCAAACCACCAAACTGACTATGCTCTTCCACAGTGATAATTCTTCCGGTTTCTTCTGCCGCTTTCCTGATGGCTTCCGCATCAACGGGCTTGATGGAAGACATATCCAACACACGTGCCTTAATGCCTTTCTCCTGTAACATCAAACCAGCTTGATAAGCATGATAAACCGTTTCTCCGGCAGCAATGATGGTCAGGTCCGTACCGTTCAGCAGCATATTAGCTTTTCCCAGAACAAAATCAAAATCATCATTCTCATACACATCGGGAACAGCAGCTCTTCCTACACGTACATACACCGGTTCGGGATAATCGACCAATAGTTTGACCAACTTACGTGTCTGACGGGCATCACAAGGAAGAACGATATTCATTCCCGGAAAAGTTCTTAATACGGCAATATCATGCAGGCTATGATGAGTAGCCCCCAAAGCACCATAAGCAACTCCACCACTTACTCCGAGTATCTTCACATTATTCTGACTATAAGCCAAATCGACCTTCACCTGCTCCAAGCTACGTGCCACGTAAAAGCAAGCCGGGCCACATACAAACACTTTTTTTCCGCTATGTGCCAAACCTGCTGATATTCCTACCGCATCCTGTTCGGCTATTCCACATTCTACAAACTGTGCAGGTAATTCTTTTGCAAAATCCCCCAAAGTAACAGATCCTCTGGCGTCTGTTGTAACCACCACAATATCTTTATCCTGACGCGCCAACTCCAGCAACGTATCTGTAAAGCTCTTTCTGCACGCTATCATATTATTTGCCATTGTTTCCTTTTTCTAGTTTTTCAATTCTTTCGGATACCTCGCGAACAGCCTCTTCATATTGTTCGGCTGTAGGCACGCCATGATGCCATTTTGCAATGCCTTCCATATAAGACACTCCTTTTCCTTTTGTAGTATGGGAGATAAGCAAATGAGGCTTTTTATTCGTATAATCAATAGAACGGAAAGTCCGGATGATATCTTCCATCTCATCTCCGTTCATTTCCAATACATCCCAACCGAAGGCAGTCCAGCGGTCGCGCATACTCTCCAATGACATGACCTCCTCGGTTGTACCGCTGATCTGCAAACGATTACGGTCAATAATGGCTACCAGATTATCCAATTTATACTGGTTTCCTGCCATAGCAGCTTCATATATAGAACCTTCCCCTTGCTCACCATCTCCCATCAATACATACGTTTTATAATCAGCTTTATCCATTTTGGCAGCCATCGCCATTCCGACACCTACAGACAAGCCATGCCCTAAAGCTCCTGTATTTACTTCAATACCCGGTACCTCTATAGTAGGATGGCCGGACAAGATAGATCCGAATTCTCCTAATGTGTCGGTTACCTCACGAGAGATGAAACCTTTTGCTTCCAACGTAACATATAACGCTTCTACGCAATGCCCTTTGCTCATTACAAAACGATCTCTTTTCGTTTCCTTTGGTTTATCCGGCCAAACACGCATTATATCAAAATAAAGTGCTGTAAGCACGTTAAGACACGACAGATCACCTCCAATGTGTCCTGCTTTTGCTTTATACACAATCTCAACCAATCGTTTCCGATTCTTTTCCGATTGTAATTCTAACGTTTCAACTTGCATATTATTATCATTTTCTTTCTTATTCTTTCGCAAATAACGGAATTTAGCTGGAAACATTCAATACAAAACGAAATAAAATGAAAATAAATTTGATTATATTAACAATAAACACCTATATAATCTATAAATCAGGACAATTAATTTATTCTGCTAACAAAGTTATATCTCTATATAAACAAGACTCTCCGATTGTCTATTTTGTACCCAACAGAACTGTTATAAAAAAAAGAAGCAAACAATAAGGAGAAATAAGGAAGTAAAATCAAAGTTGATAAAAAAGGTGATCAAGAATGTATTTTCCAACATTCTCAATCACCCATATTACCTTTGTTTCAGTAAGAATCAGATAACTTCGACCTCTAATTCTTTTAATCTTTCAAAATCCTCTTCGGTTATAGTACTATCTGTAATAATAGCATTTGCTAATGAAACCGAGCCTAAACTAGCAAAAGCACTGACACCTATTTTTGAACAATCAGCCACCAGATACACTTTACTGGCAGACTCTATCATAGCAGATTTCACGACCAAATCACTTAGACTAGGATAAGTCAGCTTCATATCCGAAGAAATACCGGCCGTAGCCAGAAACAATTTATTAGCGCGTATATCTTTAAATGAATCGGCCGCCATTTTTCCTGTCAAAGAAAGTGTAGGAGCCTTGAATTCACCTCCGGTAACAATCAGATTAATACCATGATTCTCACCTAAAATCAAAGCTATATTCAAAGCATTGGTAATGACTGTCAGGTCCTTATAATTCATTAAAAGCTTTGCGATCTCTGTAGTTGTAGAACCGGAATCAAGAATTATACTGTCCCCCTCCTGAATAAACTGAATAGCTTTCTGAGCGATTTCTTTCTTTTCCTCCAAATGAGTCTGATTGAACAATTGCCCGGTCTTGGCAAACGACCCTACTCCTTTCAGAAACGCACCTCCATGCTCTCTTTGGATATACCCCATTTGTTCCAAGGCTTCCAAATCCTGACGGATCGTTACATCCGTCACATTGAAAATTTTACTAAGGTCCTGAACTTTTGCATGCCCGTCTTCACGAATCAGATGCAATATCTTTACTCTTCTTTGATTGAGTGCCATATTTATTAGATTTAGAGGTTATGTTTTTTACGATATTCCTGAATATCCTTAATGGAAACAATTTTCAAACCGAATTTTGCTGCAATCTCACCTAGTTGGGGAAGACGCGCCATTGTACCATCTTCATTCAAAATTTCAACAAGAGCTCCTCCGGGTTTCAAACCTGCCATTCTTGTCATATCCAGTGTGGCTTCGGTATGTCCATTACGCTCCAAGACCCCATTTTCCGCACCATATAGAGGGAAAACGTGCCCGGGACGAGCAAACTCGGAAGGATTCAGATTTCCTGCCACCAAAGCTTTTATTGTTGACGAACGGTCGAAAGCAGAAACTCCCGTAGTACAGCCATACCCTCTTAAATCTACCGACATAGTAAACGGTGTACCTAGCAATGAAGTGTTTTCTTCTGCCATCGGAGCCAGACAAAGTTCTTCACAACGTGAATGTGGCAGAGGGGCACATAACAACCCTCTGCCATGAGTAATCATAAAATTTACAATTTCAGGAGTAATCTTTTCTCCTGAAACGATAAAATCGCCTTCGTTTTCACGATCTTCGTCATCAACAACGATCAATACTTTGCCTTGGCGAATATCTTCCAATCCTTCTTCTACTGTATTTAACATTTTAGTGTATCTAGGGAGTTAATTATACCGCAAATTTAAGCTAAAACAAAAAGAATCGAAAACTATTAGCCTTTTTTATGATAAAAAAAATCAATCATCTCCCGTCAGAAGGCTTATCCCATCATTTCACTTCTGTTATTCTAAGAACAATATAAGGAGCATCCGGAATTCTTACTCCCCGATGATGTATATCAAAAACACGATAATCCAATTCCTCCGTTGTTTCAAATATCACAGGATATTCCGTGACAGTCATGGCCCACACATCAATAATCTCCACTTTAAACCGTTTATTCTTTTGCAATTTGTTATAATCCGCATTTTTTACCGGCAGATTAAAAGTCCAGAAACCTTTCACATCTTTTCCCATATTGACCAGATAATAATCTGGTCCAGCAGTAGAAGTAACCAAGTCACGACTGATATCTGCCATCTCCAACGGATGGGGAGCAGCTTCAATAATCGTTCTTAAAAATTTCACACGTTTCCAGCTTTCACCTTTTAAAGATCCCCCTTGCGCCCAAAAGATAGGTTCGTTCCCCTGCTGATAACATTCACCGTGAGTGACATAAATTCCACCCAACAAACCATTCAAAATAAAGCAAGTCATCTGCTGCGGACTTAACCTTCCCCAACGATAAGGTAGATTCCCTTCATACCCAACCTCATCACATATAACCGGTTTGCGATAAATTTTTCTTAAAGTAGCAGAAGCGGTAGAACTCAGTACCGGTGCCTCATCCTGTATGCTGACATGGGTAAATTCAGGCATCCAATAATCAAAATAAGTAGCCGTCGCTCCATGAATAGAACATAAATGGCGATAAGGATCATTCTCAACCACAGTTTTCGTCAACAGCTTCCAATCATCCACAGTTTTCGCTTTTACATAATCCCACTCGTTTGCCATAGACCACCATACATTTCTAAAAGAAGCCAAACGAGCAGTAATATATTTAATATAACGTACATTCACCTCATTCGACATAGCATCAAAGCCCCATCTTCCCTTATCATAAGGATGGAAAAGGATCAAATCCGCCTCAATCCCCAAACGGTTCAGTTGGTCTATCCGTTTCTCCAAATGCTGAAAAAAAGCCGGGTCAAATCTGTCAAAGTCCCATTCTTTCCTTTCATTTCCTTCCTTATCTTTTATCGTCTTCCTTATTTCAAAAGGATAAAGCGCAGGCTCGTCTTTCACTAAAGAATAGTTTTTAGGAAACACACACATCCTTACCTTATTAAAACCGGCTTCACCAAACGATTTCAAAGTAGCCTCCTGAGTCGTTTCCTTCATATGTGTCCATGCATAGGCCGTCGTACCCATCGGATAATAACGGGTACCGTCCGCATATTTAAAATTATGTTCTCCGTCCACCAATACCATGCCATGATTATCTTTTCCGGCAGGTATCACTGTGAATGTACCTTTCCGACCATTCATAGCCCCTATACTGGAAGATGTAACATACCTCCATTCCCCGGCGACAGCAGGCATAAACCGTATCCTATAAGTATTCTCACCATCATAAAACCCTTCCACCGTTTTCTTTTCCTTTCCACAAACGAAAGTAGCGGAAAGACGTGTATCAAAAGGATTCCCTTTGGTCACCTGTTTAAAACTCAACTCAAACCGGTCCCAACATTCCACTTTGTCTTGTGCATTTACTTTTACCACAAAACTTAACAGCGTCCAAACAGCTATTACATAAAATTTTGTACTCATCCTATCATGTTTTAAAAATTATACTCATAAAAGTTTTCCGGAACATTTTCATACTGTGTCAATGAGCACAAAGATAGATTTTACCCTTGAGAGCCAAAGGTAAAATCTTACGTCAATAAGGTATTTTCTTGCTATTTACCTTCATAAACAGCACAAAACGGAACTTAGTTATTATTTTTATACTCAGTCAAAGTCTGATTAAATGCTTTTTTAAACGCCTTGCCAAAGTAACCGGGATCAGAGAAGCCGACGGCAAAAGCGACCTCAGAGAAAGACATACCACTTTGTATAAAACTTTTCGCTTTATTCAACCTATAATTCTTTATATATTCTATCGGAGAAATCCCCATGATACCATTCACTTTCCGATTGAATACAGAGCGGCTCATATTCATGAACTCTGCCAGATCATTCACCCGCAGCCCCGGATTACTGTAATTCTCTTCCATAAATCCTACCAGCTTCTGCATAAACAACTCGTCCAAAGGAACAATTTGCGACACAGGATAAGCGACGGCTTCTAAAGGTTCTTTCTTCGGTTGAGCACCATACTTTGACAAAAAAGCCGACTGAAGCACTTTTCTTTGCCTGATCAAGTTCTCAATTCTCGATTTTAAATAATCGCTGCTGAAAGGTTTAGGTATATAATCATCAATCCCTAATTGTAAACATTGAATACGATCCTCAACAGACGATTTTGCAGAAAGGATAATAAGAGGGATATCACAGGTATTGACATTCTCCTTGATGTGCCTTATCAATTCAATACCATCCATACGCGGCATCATAATATCCGTAATAATAAAATCCGGAATTTCCTCTTCTATCTTTTCCAATGCCATCACCCCGTCGGCAACTCCAACAACACGGTAAGTGCCCGACAATATTTCACATATAAATTGACGCAACTCCGCATTATCCTCCACTACCATCACTTTTACTAAAGTTTCTTTTGTTGCCGGAGGCATGTCCGGCAAAGATATTTTATCATTTTGTTCCGGTTCCGCCAAGACCGTTTCCTGTTCTTCCGAAGTGTCGTTCAATATATATTCAACATTTTTATCCTGAGCATATATTTCTTTTCCTTTATGCAAAACCAGTTTGAATACACTTCCTTTCTTTACTTCACTTTCGACCTGAATTTCCCCATGCAGCATTTTAACCAACTCATTCACCAGCGAAAGCCCTATACCCGATGAAGGCTGCATGTCATTTTCCTTGGACACTGTAGTGAAACGTTCAAATATGGATGGCACTTTATCTTTAGAGATGCCAATACCTTCATCTTTTACAGCAATCGAAACAAACTGTCCGCTTTCCATCACAATCAAGGTAATCGACTTGTTATCAGGTGTATACTTAAAGGCATTGGAAAGCAAGTTAAAGATAATTTTCTCGAACTTATCACTATCTATCCACAAAAAAACAGAAGGCAACGTTGTCTGAAGAGAAAAATTTATATTTTTTTCTGTTGCCAACAACCGGAAATTATCCATTATATTATGAAGCATGATAATGATATCCCGGTATTCAATAGTCAAGCCCATTTTTTTATTCTGTATCTTTCTGAAATCCAATACTTGATTAATGAGCAATAACATACGATTGATATTTTTCTGAACCAATTGAAGATGATGCCGGGTCCGGGAAGTCAAAGGCTCCTGGGACAACACTTCGGATACCGGACCGGATATAAGGGTTAAAGGAGTACGTAGTTCATGTGAGATATCAATAAAAGAACGTACTTTTATTTCCGCCAATCTTTGTTCCATATTTACCTTATGCTTCAAATAGTAAATATAGAAAAAAATATATCCGATAGCTAAAGATATCACCAAGACAACAACTAGATAAAAAGCCTTAGCCCAACCGGTTTCCCAAAAGGTGGGTAATACCTGTAAAGTAACCGTTTTCACAGTGTTCATCCAAATACCATCCCCATTGGTCGCCTTTATCTGAAATTGATATTTTCCTGCCGGAAGACTTACAAAACTAACCGAGTTCTTCTTACCTATATAATACCATTGATTATCATCCAACTTATAAGCATACTCGATATCCAAGGAATTAGTATAATCCAACGCAGCAAATGAGATGGTAAAATTCCTCCGCCGGGTAGGGATCTCTAAATAATCCGCATCACTCAATACATGAGACAAATTATCCTCCGAATATTTTATACCTGTCACTACAATAGGAGCTTCATAAGTCTGCTTAACGATACTATCCGGAGAAAAGACAAGCATACCGCCTTCTGTACCCATTAAGATATCCCCTTGCCTGTCTGTAACCGGAAGACATTCACTATAATTAAAAGAGCGATTGAAAAAAGTTTCTCCAAAAGACTCAAAAGTCTGATCGTGCACATCAAACAGAGTGATATCCGTTTCCGAGCCGATCCATATATTATGATTTTTATCTTCAATCAAGGCTCTAGCCAACGGAGATGTCTCTTTGCCGAACGACCGGAACCGAAGTTCATCAGATAATAAATTTGACGAAACCAACTTACAAAGGCCACCTCCATAACAATAACAATAGATAGTTTCATCCGTCGCTCGTAAAACAGACATCACATCAGCACTACACAATCCGTCAGCCACCTGCGGACGAGGAAGGTTAAGATAAAAACGAATATTTTCGTAATCCGAAAAATCAGAAGAAAAAGTGATCAAACCTTCTATAGTACCCACCAGCATAGTATGACCGGGTCCCTCCACCATACAACGAATACTGTTGGTACGATTAATAGGAAAACCGGACAATTTATTCTCCGCATGAATAAAACGTATCGCCCCATCTTCCTTTTCCTCAACCAAATTCAATCCGCCACCGTAAGTACCAATCCAAATACGTCCGTTATGATCCTCATCAATGCATGATATTTTATTGTCACTGATGGAATAAGGATCCGACGGATTATTCATATAATGATATACCTCATAATGATAAGGACGATTCCGAGGAACAAGTCTGAACAATCCGTTTTCCTTACTGCCAAGCCATATTGTCTGCGCCTGATCCTTCAGCATGACATAGATTCCACCTTCTGCAAAAACTGTTTCCGTTTGAGCCAGTTCCCCATCAGGCGACAAATAACCCAACAAGTTTTTCTGTGAATCCATAATACGTATAATCCCTTTCTTTGTTGCAATCCATAAATGTTCGTCGCTATCAAACAGAAATGATTTTGTATCAAAATAATTGTCCAACTCCCTATAAGTATAGGGACTGGGCGGAAAGAACATTTTTATAAATGAGCGCTGGGATTTGATCCACAAATTATTTTGTTTGTCAACATAAGTTGTTTTAATAATAGGAGAATAAGGTATATGATTCCTTCCCGGTGTAAAATAGACTTTTAGCTCCCGGCTCTTTTCGTCATAATAACTGAATATACCTTTATAAGGAATAGTCCAAACCACTCCGTTAGGATCTTCATAAATAAAGAGTTCATTTTCCGGAGAAGAAGCCATGTATCCGGAAGGAGTATTCAAATATTGTTTCACTCCGGTTTCCGGATCAAGCCGGATAATTCCCGGCAATCCGGTAAATATCCATAGAAATCCTTTAGAATCCTGATAGACTTTTCTCACAGCCGCATCATCACGCCCCGGAAGAGAGAAATCATATTTCTCCATCGCCAGTTCAGGGAAACGGCATAGGTACAAACCTTTATCAGACAAAACAGCCAGCTGATTATCTTTCAACACTTTAATTCCGTTTATATGCTGAATCTTCTCTTGAAAAGGAACGATGTTGAATTGCATGGTATTTACATCATAATAGGCTAGCCTGCCATTCTGTGATGCAAGAAAAACAAGATTATCCATTGTTTCGAACATAGAAAAGGGATATGAACTAATGGTCCGCTTGCCAAATATGCTAACTCCCTTGTCACTAAATACCCATTCCTCTCCCTGTTTATCTTCAAAGACCCTACTGACTTTCCCCAGTTCCACATCATCAATAGCTGTAATATACTGAATCCCTGAAGAAACAGTACACTCTTTATCTGAAATTCTGAAACATCCTCCATTATTTAAAGTAACCCAAGTAATCCCTTTGGATAAAGGATACAAATTTTCTATTTGCAACGGAGTATTAAAATGTTGTTCATACTGTTTCAGAACATTGATCAGCTTATTTTCACGAATATCATATAAATACAGGCTATGACGATCGTATGCAATCATCCATAAATTGCCGTCGGCCGTATTCTCCAGCCGCTGCATGTGCTGGTTCAAAAGAGAATCAAACTGAAAAGTTTCGAAATCGCGTCCATCAAACCGGCTTACCCCATTCCAAGTACTGACCCATATAAAACCATTATGACTTTGAAGAATCTGCGCCGGATTACTTTGAATCAATCCGTCTCTCACTGTATATTGGCGTGCAACACAAATAGGCTGTGCTTTGACAAAACCCCAATGAAGAAGTAAAAACAAAGTACACCATATATATTTTAACTTTATTGTGTTTCTCATCATCAAATTATTCTAAATGACCAAGTATTTGATGGCTCCCAAATGTTTTTTCATAGGTATTATCTCATTTTGCTGACAGGGCAAAAATACAAATTAAAACGAAAAGAAAAAGAGATTAAAACAAAAATTATTTCGAAACTAATCAAAATATAACTAGAAAAGGCTGCCCGCAAGCAGCCTTCTATAATAAAAATATATTTCCCTTATAAGGTCTTAGTCACGACGTCCCATATAAATCATTATATAGTAAATCAGTGTAGCCAACGAACTAAGTGCCGCAACCACATACGTATAAGCAGCTGAACGCAGCGCATCCTCTGCCGCATGATGGTTATATGAATTTGTAATTCCGGCCTTGCTCAACCATACCAACGCACGCTGGCTGGCATTGATCTCAACAGGCAACGTAATAAAGCTGAAAAGAGTAGTCATGGCAAAAAGACAAATTCCTGCCAACAATAACTGCGGGAAAGTATTCACCATCAAAATACCTGCCAGTAACACCCAAGTCATAATAGAAGATGAGAACTGCACCACAGGCACCAAAGCCGAGCGCATCTTTAGCGGAGCGTATGCACGCGCATGTTGCACGGCGTGTCCGCATTCATGGGCGGCAACTGCCGCAGCAGCCACACTGTTGCTTCCATATACCCCTTCACTAAGGTTCACCGTTTTGTTTGCCGGATTATAATGATCGGTCAGCATACCCGGAGTGCTGGTTACACGCACGTCATAGATACCGTTATCATGCAACATTTTTTCAGCCACATCCTTTCCTGTCATACCGCTGGCCAAAGGCATCTTCGAGTATTTCTTAAACTTGCTTTGCAGACTATTCTGTACAATATAGCTGATTACCGCGATTCCAATAAATAAGATCCAATACATTGACATAGTTTTGTTCTTTATAATTCTGTTGTTAAATATACACGTTATTATGTACAAATAGTTTGCCAGCATCCCCCTTTTAAATAGAATTAAGAATTCCTGCCATCACACGCCTCCGAATTCACATCCGTCAATTTCAATTAAAAAATGATATTATGAAAAAAAAAGAGTGGATTATTGACTTTTGATTTATACATTTGAGGCAAAATTAAGAAATATGGAACATGAAATAGGAAATATATCCATAGCCCGTATCCGACAGATGAATCCCAGTCTAAAAGGGATTAACAATGATTTCGTAATGGATAGAAGCGAACATTACATCCCCGAGAATATGAACCCCATCTTTAAATACCCATTACGGCTGGATGGAATCATTATCTCTATCCGTGAAAAAGGCTCTGCCAAAGTCAATATCAATTTACGGGAATACGACATTGAGCAAAACGATCTGATTATTTGCGCTCCCGGCGATATTCTACAGTCCATGTTATCACCGGGCATTCATTTGTCACAAATGTTTTTAATATCATCTGATTTCTTAAAAGAGATGTATATCAACCTGAACAGTTTCATGCCATTTTTCATCTCATTGAAAGAGAATCCCAAATTTCATTTGATGGAAGAAGAGGTACAGGAACTGAAATCATTCTATGAACTGATAGAAGAAACCGTAAGCCGGAACGATAACTTCAGGACAGAAATCGTACGCAGACTAATGGGGGCCTATTTATATAAGATAGGTTCCATCCTTCATAGAAAACAACCGGAATTCCTTTCCGAGAATCCGAAATCACTGAAAAGGGAAGAGGTATTGTTCAACCAGTTCATCAACTTGCTGACCGAACATCACCGTAAAGAAAGACGCGTAGATTTTTATGCGGAGCAATTATTCCTGAGTCCCAAACATTTCTCCACCGTAGTAAAGAAAGTGAGCGGAAAAACTGCCGGAGAGTGGATTGACGAATATGTGATACTGGAAGCCAAAGCACTGTTGAAATACTCCGTCATGTCTATTCAGGAAGTAGCTTATTTTATGAACTTCCCGAACCCTTCCTTTTTTGGCAAATACTTCAAGCACCATACCGGGTTATCTCCCAGCGAATACAAGATGCAATAATGAAAACAGAAGATAAAAAATAGTAATCCAACGGGGGCTGTCCGAAAAAAAACGGACAGCCCCCGAAAGTAAATTATATAAGTGTGACTACACTACCTCTCATCTTAAAATAATTTTGCAGGATATTCACCGGCATCCACCAATGCCTGTATCTTGTCAACCACACTCTGACGGTCTTCAGGATAAGTTACTCCAAACCATTTGCTGGTAGTATCCAATACCTCAACGGTAGCAGTACCGTCATTAATCAGCTTGTCCACCATCAGCGGAATAAAGAATTCGCTCTTCAAGTTTTCCATATTTTTAGGATCGCTCAAGAATGCTTTAAAGAATTCCTTGCTGTAAGCAAAGTAATCAGGAGTAAAGCCCCAGAAGTTCATGCTCACCGGAGTTGTGTCAGGGGTAGCTGTCCATTCGCCATTGTCGTCAATATACTTCACTTCTCCGTCTATGCGCTGAATTTTGGTACGTTCTACCACGGAAGTCAACAAATGATCCGCATTGGTTCCACAGATGCCGCGGGATACCGTTCCACTCTCGCTCAATGTATTTCCTACACGGAAGCCCACCATAGCATACGTGTTTTTAGCACCTTCGGGCAATGCAGAAAGGAACTTGCCCATTACCTGGAACGAGTCACGGCCATAGAAGTCATCGCAATTGATCACCGCAAACGGTTCCTGTATCACATCAGCTCCCATCATGACAGCATGGTTAGTTCCCCAAGGTTTTGTACGCTCCGCAGGACAAGTAAAACCCTCCGGCAGATTGTCTAAAGCCTGGAATACCAGTTCGCAAGGAATATGACCTTCATATTTAGAAATAATCTTTTCACGAAAATCTTGTTCAAAATCTTTACGGATAACAAAGACCAGTTTTCCAAAGCCGGCGTTGATAGCGTCATAAATAGAATAATCCATAATAGTTTCGCCGTTAGGACCCAGACCATCCAATTGCTTCAATCCTCCGTAACGGCTGCCCATACCAGCCGCCAATAAAAATAAAGTTGGTTTCATAGTTTATTTATTTAAAATTGAATATTTGATGGTACAAAGCTACAAAATAATACGGAGGAAAAAAGCTACATTCCATTCAAATTCGAGCATAAATCAATCATTTCCCTCCTTTTGACGCAAATCAAGCCCTATTTCTAGAAAGGATAGCCGATGGCAAAGTGCAATCCCAGTCCATCCTTAAACTTAGGAATATTATAATATCCTTTCTTGCCGGTATCATACGGATCATGAAGAGCAATACCCAGATCCAGGCGGATTACCAGGAAAGTAAGGTCATAACGCAATCCCACCCCAGTACCCAAAGCTATACTTTTAGCAAAATTACGAAGAGTAAGCAAACCGCCGGGACGTATATTCTCACCTTCCTCATTCTTTTGTTCACGCAGCAGCCACACATTTCCCGCGTCCAGAAAAGCTGCCCCGTACAAATCACCCAGGATAGGGAAACGGTATTCCACATTCGCTTCCAGCTTCACATCTCCGGTTTCATCCAGATAACCATACTGTTTATCTTCGGGACGATAAGAACCGGGGCCGATAGAGCGCACTGTAAACGCACGGATACTGTTAGCTCCCCCAATATAGAACTGCTCGCTGTAAGGCGCTACAGTCTGGTTCCCATATGCAT
Source organism: Phocaeicola sp. RTP21359st1_B8_RTP21360_211022 (assembly GCF_040911965.1). Classification (NCBI taxonomy): domain Bacteria; kingdom Pseudomonadati; phylum Bacteroidota; class Bacteroidia; order Bacteroidales; family Bacteroidaceae; genus Phocaeicola; species Phocaeicola sp. RTP21359st1_B8_RTP21360_211022. The sequence continues at coordinate 105,940 of NZ_JBDFXP010000010.1, read as the reverse complement.
ACAAAATTCCCCCCATCAAACGAGTGGCTATATGCTGTTTCTCTCCGACTTTAAACAAACAACGCACTTCGGATGTCATTTTCAGGAATTGCGCATAAGGACTGTTTAATAACTTCTTATCTGTTTCCTTGAATCCCTTCCCAAAAGCAGCATACACCAACGAAGTCAGATTACCTGCCGAAGTAAAGGAAGTTTCCCACCATAAATTATTGCGTTTCTTCAACGGGGCGTTATCATACGTAAACGTATAACTCATAGCTGGGATAAACTGATTTCCCAAACTGATTTTCAAGCTCCGGTTCTTGTCCACTATCGTATCAAAACGTGTAGTAGTATGCTGCAACGTATTAAATGCCAGTCTGAAAGGAGTCACAGTATGTTTCCATACTCGCGAAGGCTGGAAATCGTATGACACCGTTCCACCGAAAGAAAGCATTTTAAAGAAGCGGGCACGGTTCAACTGACTGGCATACAACTTGAATGAGGTATGCTGCGGAAATCGCGAGCTCATCATTTTTTTACTCATCCACGGCAACACCAAGCGAGGATACTCCAATGAAAAAGAAGTCCCCAACTCGTATGAGTTCAATTTAGAACTGTTCCCGTCCGCCGTAGAATTGGTCTGCCATTCGTATGACCCTTTCAACTGGAAAGAAAGCGTGGCAGCTGTACGCATGAAATTCTTCCGCGAGAGGCTGAAAATCGCTCCGGGACCAGTCTGATCCGTACTTTTGGTAGTCACATTGAATTCCAGTTCTCCGTCATACGGCAAATCGAATGTAGCATTCATCCGCACATTCAGCGTATCACACCCCGGCAATGTATCTTGCGGGGCATAGCGGAACTCGGCAAATTTGAAAATGCCCAAACGCGCCAAGGCTTCCTGCGTGAAATTCTGACGGGCCTGAGAATAAAGCTGCCCTTTCTGGTAAAAGAAGCGCTTAGCCAATACTCCGGGGCGGATACCGGGTTTCTTACCGCTATAGTGTAAAGTCATTCCCGGAAAGACGATGGAATCAGTAGGTTCCTCTCCTTTATATCCGGTAAGATAAACAGAAGTATTCCCTATATAATAAGGTCTTTTCGCATCGGCAGGCACTCCAGCTTTCGGAACAACCTGCAAACTGACCATTCCCGGTTTGCGCAAGGTATCCGCACGGAAAGTAATGAATTCGGGACGGAAATAATAATAACCATTGTTACGGAAAAGGGTACTCAGCCGCTGGCGCTCCTCCTCCAGTTTCAACACACTGAAATTATCTCCTTTATGCAATACCCTCTGGTCATAAGCAGCCCTGATCAGACTATCGGCGCGAGGAGGATATTTCAGATACATGACAGAGTCCAGATAATAAGGGTTCGCCATATCAATCTTATAACTTAACTTGGCTTTCCGAGGATTCTTCAACGAGTCTACAGAATAAGTCACAGCACCATTGAAAAAGCCATAATCATGCAACAGATTGGTGGCCACCTTCACACGGGTTTCCGGATTCACCGTAGACAAATACACCGGAGTAGACCCCAGCTTGTTGAAGATCCAATGCCCCACCCCCTTTTTATCCTGGTATTTCACAAAATCATTGTATATCCACAAACCGAAAGGAATGGGAAAACGCAAGGAGTTGCTTCCCAAAATGGCATTATTGGGAGGATAAGACAAAGCAGCCTCCACCTCTTCCAAGGTCTGGACACCGGCAGGGGTCTTGTCTTCATTCAGAATCTCCATATTTTTCACACCGACATATAGCGTTTCGTCTTCCGGCAAATTCCTGGTAGTAGAGCAGGAAACTGTCATCAGCAACAATACCGATAATAGAAACAGGTTTATGTTATGTTTTCTCTCCATATCTCCAACAATCATTTTTTCTTCTTAGACTTGAAAATAAACAGTTCGCCCAGGTGACTCATCTTCTTGCGAAGCACAATACCCACACCGGTTTCTATGATCTCACCTTCCAGCACACTCTCATAGTTCTTGTCGTGGAAGAGCTTGACATACCGGGTACCGCTGTTGTCCAAGCGGTATTCTATGGATACATTATCAATAAAGGTTTCATCCTGCTGTACCGTACTTCCGGTAGACACTTTACCGCCTACCACTATACGGAAGCGGTTATTCCAGAAACGTTTGGCGAACTGGAAATTATAATCCGTGCGTTTCCCGCCGCTATCGGCGTCATCCACCGTTTCCATGCCCACATTGATATCAAGTGCTTTCCCGGCAATATTCGAGATTTCGCTCTGCAGGAATGAGTTCAAGGCATTATTCACATTAAATCCTCCCGTAGAGTTTCCTTCAGCCATATACATTCCGGTCACCAGCATGGTGACAGCCAGTTTTCCCCGTTCCTCCACCGACATGGCATTCAGCTGGTCTTGCACAGACGCATCCTCGGGAGCCGAAAGGGTAAACGCCAGCCCCAGATTCTCCAGACTCTGGCTCAAAGCGATCCCTACATCAAACCCGACGATACGCGAAGTCTTTCCATCCTCGCCCACCGAAGCACGGACCCTTTCGGTCGCGGTAATGTTCAGTTGCGGATTCATGATATTTCCTGTCCACTCCACATAACTGCCATTTTGAATATTAAAAGTCTTCAGCGGAATAATCGGAATCTGGTATTTCATCTCCCCGCTCATCAAGGAATAACGCCCGGTCAGCAACATATCCCCCTGAGGAGTGTACTGGAATGACAAGTCTCCGCCTCCTTCCAGCAACATATAGTTGGAGCCGTCCGGCACCAGATCCACACGTGCCTGCACCGCCTGGTCTATATGCATAGTCATGGCCACATCCATCCCTCCCAAAGAGATTTGCTGGACAGAGGACTCCTCTACCGAAGTTGTGTCGTTGAAATTGACAAAAGTTACCATATCCCCCAAACGGTCGTTCACCGTCAAGGGAGAGTCTTTCAGGACATAGGTCACATTGGTCTTCCCCAATATGTTCATGTTCCCCCGCATCACCAGTTCCTCCACAGGACCGCGCAGCGTTGCGTTAAAATCCACATACATCTTGCCGTAAACCATAGCCCGCTTGGTACGGGGAGCATTCAGCAACTCATAATTCTCGGCATGCATTTTAAGGTTCACCGCCGTCCGTTCCAAATCCGAGAAGTCCACCTCGCCGTTAATGGTAAAAGGAGTCTTGCCTTTGGTGAATATATCGAACTCCTTGAACATCATCTTACTGTTCACCACCTGCACCGGTTCATTATCAAAACGGAACATGGCAGACATCTCCGGCATGAAGAAAGTCACGGAATCCAATGCCAGTTCCCCATTCAGCAAGGGTTTGGCCGGATCACCTTTCATGGACAATGTTCCATCAATATCCCCGTCCAGTTCCACCATGCGGTCGGGCACAAACGGATTGGCGACATTCAGCGGAAAATGTTCGAAGGCTATATCCGCGCTCAGGCTTCCCGTTCCTTCCTCCGCGGGCAGATAGATACCTCCCAAATGAGCTATCTCCTCACCATCATGGCGTATATAGGCATCCAGATGATGATCCTTTGCCTCACCGGGCAGATACACACCACCCAGTTCCCAATTTCCCAACGCACTGCCTTCATATTTGAATTCATCTATACGCAAATCACTGCTCACCATCATATACGGACCGGAATCTATATAATGCGCTTCTGCTCCGATCCATCCTTCCATATCAGGCATATAGGGAAGGATACGCCGGAATTCTTTCAGATTGATGCGTGAAAGCTCCACCGTCATATCCTGTTTGGCTATGGTATCTTCCCGATTGGTATAGAAACTGAGTCCGGTCCCCTGCTCGTCATGCAAATCCAGATTTGCATGAATCCGCCCGTTGTCAGCCAGATAAATATAGTTATTTTTATTCACGGTAAAAGGACGGTATACCAACGTGGGATGCTCCGGAAAAACCTTCATGCGTATGCCGTGGCGGCGCAGGTCGGCCATCACTCCCATATATACTCCCTGTTCTTTACGGGCATTCAGGTATTGAACCAACAACTGGGCGCTGTTGTTTCCCACATTTCCCTCCAGCGTCACATCAAACGCCTCCTGTCCCGGTTTGGGTCCGTTCACCACTCCGCTCAACATATTTATGCCATTCAGGTCCTGCTGTACATCCAGATAAATGGTATCCAAAGTCAGGCTGTCTGTACGCAATCCATATAAATAAGCCTCCCCGTTCAATCCCTCTGCCGGAGATGAATCCACATCCATAAACAGACGAGTGTATGACAACCCCATCATAGAAAGGTAATTGGCTATCGGATTATCGGGACCTGAAGATATCCTCAGGCAAAGCCCCGGAAGGAATTCCCGAAGTTCTTCCTGCTCAATATGTTTACTATTCCATTGTTCCGTCAGTTTCTTCATCAGCATCTCCGCCCTGCCGGAAATAGATTCAATGTGCCCTGCTCCTTCCAGGCTCAGATCAAGGTCACCTGCACGTAAATAAGCAGAAGTAGAATCTCTGGAAGTGCTGAATCCGACAAACAGGTCCTTGGAATGGGAAGTACGTTTGGCAGTGACAATCGTGGCATTTGTCATCTCGGCCTCTACGGCATACCTTTTTCTGAGATCACTGCTGAAGCGGACACCCAAGTGCTGGGAGGTCTGAAAACGGGTATCCATCAGATGAAGCGCCTGCCAATCCAAATGAGCCACATCCATTTTCAAGTCGCCCGAAACATCATGAGGTTTCAAGATACCATCCAAATGCGCCTTAATATCCATGGTCCAGTTTTTCACTGCCAGTGAAGCATGCACCTTCGATTTCTCCAGTCCGGCAGCCAATGAAATTCCTGTCAAATGATAACTGCCATAATGGAAACGGTCTATGCCGCCCTCCGCATTGAAATAAGTACGGGGAGAGAAAAAGTCAAAACCTTCCCCCTCCACTTTCAGACGGGTGGACAAGGCGTACAAAGAATCGGCAGGCATAAACTGGTGCAGGTCAAAATGATTGACAGCCAAGTCTGCCTCATACCTGTCACGCGACAAGTCGTATTTGGCAAACAGACGGGCTGCCCGTTCCATCTTGAAATCATCCGCTACGGAGATGCTGTCATTATAAACCGTTATAGGAATAGTATCGGCCGCAACCACCGCCTGGGCTTCGGGCTGCATCAGCAGCAGGTCCGTGCCCATTTTAGTGCCCGCCATCGTAAATTTGCCTTCCAAGCGCGTTCCGTATGGAATTTCTATTCCTTCAGCCAACGTGGAAACAAACTTCAAATCCTTGGTTTCAGCTTCCAAAGTGATATCCCCCCCGCGCAGCAGACTGTCTGTCAGATGGGTTAGCTCCCCCCGGGCGAACAATCCCAATGCACCGGGCAGCTCGGCAGTCAGCGTAGTCAGTTTCAGCTTGTTCAAATCACCGTCGATCCCTGTACGGATGCGCAAGGGTTCGGAAGGATACTGCCGGATAAACTTTTCATCCATACTTCCCATGAATCTCACCACATCCGGCTTTCCTATATCAGCCATCAGCCGTGCGGACACCAAGCCTTCATCCTTAAAATCCAAGGCATTCCAATCCATCGCAGCGTTCAGTTCCAGATAAGAATCCCGGGTTTCCAGTTTCAATGAAGGCACACGCAGCACCTTGTCATTGGAAACCATCCGCCCTGTGGCAGAAACGATTTCCACTCCCGAACGCTCTTTCAGCACAAACTGGCTGATTATGGCTTTCATATTCCTACCTCCGTAGTATAGGGAGTCCAGTTTCACACCGATATCCGTCAGTGCAATATGGGACGGGTCCAGTCCGGAGGGCAGGCTGTCGGCAGCCAGCGGCTTCCCGCTGTCGTAGCGCACACGTCCGTTCTTTATCCGGAACGTTTGCAGCGAATAGGCCGATTTATGCAAGTCTATCAGCCCGTCGCGCAGTATGGCATTATCCAGCGAAGCCGCCAATGACAGGCTGTCCAAAGGCATATCCAGCGCAAAGGACACATTCTGCAAATCAATATCCTGCAATATTATTTTCCAATAAGTGGTGTCGCTTGCAGCCGTATCGGCCGCAGCAGTGTCATTCAGGCAGAGAGATAAATCCGTATCTTTCAACAAGACTTTGTTAACGATGGCAGTTTCGGGGTCCAGTGCCACTCCATGACTGGAAATGAACAATTCCCCCAAAGTACCGTTCAACTTCATGCCATGTATCAAGTCATTAGAATTCACTGTGGCTCCTTGCAGGGATATGCCATCCACTTCCACCTGCTTTTTCAGCAGTGGCAGCAACTGCACATTCACTTGCAGGCGGCGTACACTGAGCAACGTATCATTATGCGGGGAAGCAGCATCTACATTGGTCACCACCAGATTCAACGGAAAAGACAAAGAGATACGTCCCACGGAGATATTCATACCAGTAGCTTCCGAGGCATATACAGCAGCTTTGTCCACCAGAAAATTCTGAATAGGTGGCAAATAAATCAATATACATAAAATGATGAACAGAATGAACGGAGATGCTATCGTCCACAATGTCCAACGAACATATTTTTTCTTCATCGAGTGTCTGTACAAGTATTCCTGCAAATTTAAACAATTTTATCGGCATAATGGTTGAAAGAACGCAGCTTTTATCTTTTGTTTCCCATAATTTATTAAAAAAGAACTTACGGACTACCTGTTGCCACTAGGAAAGATCTATAATCTTACCCCCGCAAAATTTAAATCTTTCAGCTCTCCCGTCTGTTCCCATAATATGAACAATACGGACAAGCCGACAGATTTCCAAGAAGACGGAAGCTACTTCCAACGTAGACGCAGTTCCTTTTTCTCACACACGTGCGCGCATATTATGATATGGTATAAATCCGGCATCCTTCATCAAAGACTTCCCTCTGAAACGATGGATGCCATACTACTATTCAATGCAAATTTCAATACTTATGCAAACCATGTTATTCAGAAACTTTTTTAATTTTCTTTTTTCAAGTCTTATCATCTTCCGGTTTTGCCGCCAGTCTTTTTATCTATTTTCTTTCGTCTTTTCTCTTTCCGGTGCTTCTCTTCCCCTCACTCTGCCCCATTTACTTTTCTTCTCTACAAATTATAAGAACACGCACGTTTGTGAGGAAAAAAGACCTGGATCTGCCGCGTCTACGTCTGAAGTATTCCTCCGCTCTCTCCCTTTTTTATCCTTCCTTTCTTCGCTTTTCCGCTCTTACTCTCAATTTTATTTCCTATCTTTGTCCGATAAATAAAAAATAGCTCATGACTTCAAACAAAATTTTACTAATATGCCTGGCCTTCATTGCATTGACTGCATGCAACGCCGGCTCGAAAAGACAAACAAATCATCATATGGAAAATGAAAAGCGTACCTTGGTAAAACTGGAAACCACCATGGGAAATATCACAGTGGCCCTGTATAATGAAACGCCGAAACATCGTGATAACTTTATCAAACTGGTAAAAGAAGGAGTATATGACAGTACATTGTTCCACCGGGTTATCAAACAATTCATGATCCAAGCTGGCGATCCGGACAGCAAAAACGCATCGGATACTGCCATGCTGGGCAGCGGTGATGTGGGTTACACCATTCCCGCTGAGTTCAATCCGAAATTCTTCCACAAGAAAGGAGTATTGGCGGCAGCACGCCAGGGTGATGATGTGAACCCCGAAAAGGCTTCATCGGGTTGCCAGTTCTATATTGTTACCGGACGCAAGTTCACCGAACCGCAATTGCTGGGCATGGAGAACAAAATAAACGAACAGCGTGAAGAGGCTCTGTTCGACAGTCTGGCACGCCAGCACATGAAGGAAATATACAAGATGCGCAAGGCAGGAGACAATGCCGGGTTACTGGAATTACAGGACACCTTGGAAGCCCAAGCCCGTGAGCTGGCGGACAAAGAAGAGAAATTCCGCTTCACCCCCGAACAGATCAAAGCATACAGCACCATAGGCGGCGCTCCCCACCTGGACGGTTCTTATACCGTATTCGGTGAAGTAACCGAAGGTATTGAAGTAGTGAACAATATTGAAATAGCAAAAACGAACCGCGCAGACCGCCCTATAGAGAATATCCGGATTCTCAAGGCAAGTATTCAGTAATTTGCAACTCAGATGATTAACATTAACCGATACACCTTGTCCAACGGGCTGCGTGTGATACACAATGAGGACAATACGACTCAGATGGTGGCATTGAACCTACTGTACGATGTGGGCGCACGCGATGAAGATCCTGATCATACCGGATTCGCCCATCTGTTTGAGCACCTGATGTTCGGAGGTTCCGTCCATGTGCCCGACTATGACACTCCGGTACAAAATGCCGGAGGCGAAAACAACGCATGGACAAATAATGACATAACCAATTATTACATCACCCTCCCTCGTCAGAATGTGGAAACCGGATTCTGGTTGGAGAGTGACCGTATGTTGTCCCTCGACTTTAACCCGCGCAGTCTGGAAGTGCAACGGCAAGTGGTAATCGAAGAGTTCAAACAGCGGAACCTGAACCAGCCATACGGAGACGCCTCACATCTGCTACGCGCCCTAGCTTATAAGGTGCATCCGTACCAGTGGCCTACCATCGGCAAAGAAATCAGCCACATAGCCAATGCCACCCTTGAAGAGGTGAAAGCCTTTTTCTTTAAATATTATGCACCGGACAACGCCATTCTGGCTGTAACGGGACATATTACTTTTGAAGAGACAGTGACATTGGCTGAAAAGTGGTTCGGCCCTATCCCGCGCCGCAACGTAGCCCCCCGCTCACTGCCGGCAGAACCCCGGCAAACGGAGGAACGCCGACTGACAGTAGAGCGGAACGTGCCTGTAGACGCGCTCTTTATGGCATTCCATATCTGTGAACGACGCCATCCCGACTACTATGCTTTTGATATGCTAAGCGACTTGCTGAGCAGCGGACGTTCCTGCCGTCTGGTGCAGCATCTGGTACAAGAGAAACAGGTATTCAACAGTATCGACGCCTATATATCGGGCAGCATTGACGAGGGATTGTTCCATATCACCGGCAAACCCGCCCCAGGCGTCACGCTGGAAGCTGCCGAAGCTGCCGTATGGCAGGAACTGAAGGCATTGACAGAAGAAAGTGTGGATGAAGACGAGCTGGAAAAAGTAAAGAACCGCTATGAAAGCGAACAGATATTCAATAACCTGAATTACCTGAATGTGGCTACCAATCTGGCTTATTTTGAACTGACCGGCAAAGCGGAAGATATTAACAATGAAGTAAACAAATATCGCTCGGTCACTGCCGGCCAGATAAAAGAAGCTGCACAAAAAACATTTGTGCGAGAAAATTGTTCCACACTCTACTATAAAAGTAATTTGCCGACCTGATAATATGCTAATTTGCCAACTGGCTGCGCCATGCGGAACACAGCACAGCCAGTTGGCAAATTAGCATATTGGCACATTAGCAATTTATTAACCATGCAACATTACAAAGCACTTTTCACTTTAGGTATCCCTATCGTTATCGGCCAGATAGGTGTCATCATTTTGGGTTTTGCCGATACATTGATGATAGGCCATCACAGCACGAATGAATTAGCCGCCGCCAGTTTTGTCAACAATATGTTTACTTTGGCCATTATTTTCGCTACCGGATTCTCATACGGGCTGACTCCTATCGTAGGGAGTCTGTTCGGACGGGGAGAAACCCATGTAGTGGGACGAATGCTGAAGAACAGCCTATTTGCCAACACACTGCTGGCCGTATTGCTCACACTCATCATGTGGATACTTTATCTGAATATCCACCGACTGGGGCAACCCGAAGAACTGCTGCCTTTAATGCGTCCCTACTTCATCGTTTTGCTGATATCCTTGTTGTTTGTACTGCTTTTCAACGGTTTCAAGCAATTTGCCGACGGCATAACCGATACCCGCGTTTCCATGTGGATCTTATTGACAGGAAATGTAATGAACATTATCGGCAACTACATTCTGATTTACGGTAAACTGGGAATGCCCGAAATGGGATTGCTGGGAGCGGGAATTTCCACATTGGCCTCCCGTATCATGATGGTGGTCGTGTTCGCCGTCATTTTTTTCTGTACCCGACGTTATCATATTTATAAAGAAGGATTTCTACACAATACGCTCAACCGGGCAGACTTCCTGCACCTGAACAAACTGGGATGGCCCATTGCCATGCAGATGGGAATGGAAACTGCTTCGTTCAGTCTCAGTGCCATTATGGTGGGATGGATCGGGACTACTGCTCTGGCGGCCCACCAAGTGATGCTCGCCATTTCCCAAATCTGCTTTATGATGTATTATGGCATGGGAGCAGCCGTTGCCGTGCGGGTTAGCAACTTCCGCGGACAGAATGACCGGATGAACGTCAGGCGCTCTGCATACGCCGGATTCCATATCATGCTGCTCATCGCACTGATAGGCGCCCTGCCCATCTTCCTGCTGCGTAACGAACTGGGAGGATGGTTCAGCGACAGTCCGGCGGTCAGCGTAATGGTAGCACAACTTATCATTCCGTTCATCATCTACCAGTTTGGTGATGGATTACAGATAAATTTCGCCAATGCCCTTCGTGGAATCGCAGATGTGAAACCCATGATGTATATCGCATTCATCGCCTATTTCCTTATCTCCCTGCCGGCCGGCTATTTTTTCGGTTTCATCATGGATTGGGGAATCATAGGAATATGGATGGCATTTCCTTTCGGACTGACTACAGCCGGAATACTCTATTACCTGCGCTTTAACCGTGATACGAAATAAAAATAAAACTACCATGAGCCTGCCCAACCGTTCCACCAAGCTGAAAGTTGCATTCGGCTATATTCTGCTGACTGCACTGCTCTTTATATCTATCGGATATATCTATCAAGAAATGAAGTCACTGTCCGGAACCGGTGATGATGAAGCCATCCTGAGCCAACGGCGCCATGTCACCAACCAAATTATCGGCCAGCTCTATCAGGCGGAAGTCATCGGACAATCGCTCAGTACGGGACAAATAGAACAATACTACCGATACCAACGAGCCATGAAACAAGCCACCACGGCACTTGACTCCCTACGCACGTTGCTGACAGACAGCATACAACTGGCGCGACTGGATACTGTAGGAATGCTTTTCATGGATAAAGAACGGAATATGCGCAACCTGCTGAAAGCAATTCAGGACGGTGGGACAGATATACTTTACAAACAGCATATAGACGAACTGATCGCCCAGCAAGATTCCTTGCTCAGCCTTCCCCATGTACGAAAAAAAGTAATCACACACACCAATTCTTATATTATTCGTAAAAAGCCCAAAAGCTTCTTCAAACGTTTGGGAGAAGTGTTCTCGCCCGGAAAAGCAGATTCCACACAGGTCAACAATGTGATTCAGGAAGAATATACCGATACGCTGACCGAGGCATACAGTCCGGCAGATACTGTGGTCACCATGTTGAAAAACATACAGAGCCGAGTAACCGATACCCAACAAGAACGTATGGAAATGGTCAATCGCCGCACCCAGTCCCTGCGCCTCAGCGGCTTGAAACTAAGTCAGAAAGTCAATCAGCTATTAAGTACTATAGAGGAGGAAGAGCAAGCTTTGGCCCAAAACAAACATATACAAGAGGAATATATTCGCCAAAGCTCTATCCGCACAGTGGCGGGAATCGCCATTGTCGCTGTGGTTCTGGCTATTTTCTTTCTGGTCCTGATATGGAGAGACATCACTCGCAGCAACCACTACCGCCGAGAACTGGAAAAAGCCAAACGTCGCGCCGAAGACTTATTGGCGGCGCGTGAAAAACTAATGCTGACCATCACCCACGATATCAAAGCTCCCGTGGGTTCCATCTTGGGCTATACCGACCTGCTGGAGCGGATCACTACCGAAGAACGCCAGCGTTTCTATCTGAACAATATGCAGAGTTCAGCCAATCACCTGCTCAGCCTGGTCAAATCCCTGCTGGATTACCACCGGCTGGATGCACATAAAATGGACGTCAACCAGGTATCGTTCAACCCCCATCAACTGTTCGACACCATTTATATTAGCTTCAAACCGATGGCAGACTCCAAACAGCTGGAACTGAACTATCATTGCAACGAATCATTGAACCGCGTATACATAGGAGACCCGTTCCGTATCCGCCAAATAGCGGAGAATCTGCTATCCAATGCACTGAAATTCACTAAAGAAGGAGGCATCACCCTGCGGGCAGCATTGGAAAACGGCCAATTGCATTTCAGTATCAGTGACACAGGATGCGGTATCAGCCAAGAAGAGCAACAACGTATCTTTCAGGAATTCACCCGGCTCCATAATGCACAAGGACAAGAAGGATTCGGCTTGGGACTGGCCATCACCCGTAAACTGGTGCTTCTGCTCGAAGGGGATATCAAGATAGAAAGCGAACAAGACAAAGGCAGCTGCTTCCATGTATATCTGCCTTTGCCTGAGGGTCCTTCCCATCCGGATGAAAATCTTTCCGGACCGGGAGCAGAACATACTCCTGCTTCCCCTGACGCAACCGGGATCCGGCAAACAGACACTCCACGCGAAGACAGTGAGCCGATTCACCTGATTTTAATTGACGACGACCGCATACAGTTACAGCTTACCACCGCCATGCTGGAACGCCCCGGAGTGACTGTGACCTGCTGCCATCATCCCGAAGAGCTCCTCAACCAATTGAAAGAAAAGCGCTTCGACGTCTTACTCACGGACATACAAATGCCTGCCATGAACGGATTCGACTTATTGAAAGCCATCCGCACGCTGGACACATCATGGGTGCAAACCCTGCCGGTGATCGCCCTGACCGCCCGTAGCGATATGGACGAAAATTATTTCTGTTCACATGGCTTTGCCGGTTGCCTGCACAAACCTTTCACCATAAACGAATTGTTTACAGCCATCTTCCAGGTCACAGGAAAGGATGTACCCGCCACAGGAAATCCGACTCCCCATATAGCACCGGCCAAAGAAAATCATCCCCAACAAGAGACGTTGGATTTCTCCGCCCTGACCGCCTTCTCGGAAGATGATCCGGAAGCAGCCTCAGAAATACTCCGTACCTTCATCAGCGAAACAAAAAAGAACCGAGAGTGTATGGAAGAAGCATTGGCGAAAAAGAATATGGAAGACATCACGGCAATAGCTCATAAACTGTTGCCACTGTTCACCATGCTGGGAGCTACCCGTTGCATTCCTGCACTGACATGGATGGAACAAAGACGAGGGACAACCGAAATCGGTGAAGAAGCGATAGAGAAAACAAACTTTATAATAGAAGAAATAGAAAAAGTAATTGATGAAGCAAAAAAGCAGATCGAAATACCGAATGAAGCATGAAGAATTAAGCCCTGTTAAGTTAAAAGGTATTAGAAATAGAGTCCGTGTTTCGGTACACCGTGAAAAAAGCTTATTTTTGCACGAATAAAAACCACATAAAGATGCCACATTCCATTCTGATAGTAGAAGATGACTTGACTTTTGCCACCATGTTGAAAACTTGGCTGGGTAAAAAAGGATTTTCGGTTGATACAGCAAGCAGTAATGCGCGCGCACGCAAACAACTGGATGCACAACCATACGATCTTGTTTTGTCTGATCTGCGCCTGCCTGATCAAGATGGTATCTTCTTGCTTTCATGGATGAAAGAACAGAAATATAACATCCCACTCATCATCATGACAGGCTATGCTGACATCCAAAGCGCTGTACAGGCTATAAAACATGGAGCCAGTGATTACATTTCAAAGCCGATACAACCGGATGAGTTGCTGAAGAAAATTAATGAGGCATTGCAAAACAAAGCTTTACCCACACCGGTAGGAATAGAAAAGAACACAGTCGCGCCCAAAGCATCTAAGAACAAAGCCGTTCCCCACAGTGCAACCGTTCCTTCCTCTAATTTTCTGGAGGGGGAAAGCGAGGCAGCGCGCCAACTCTACAATTATGTAGGTCTGGTAGCCCCCACCCCCATGTCCGTGCTGATAAACGGTGCTAGCGGAACAGGTAAAGAGTATGTGGCGCACCGTATTCATCAGCTAAGCAAACGGGCCGACAAGCCATTCATTGCCATAGACTGCGGTTCTATCCCCAAAGAGCTGGCAGCTTCCGAATTTTTCGGTCATGTCAAAGGCTCCTTCACAGGGGCGTTAAACGACAAAACAGGAGCATTCGTAGAAGCCAACGGAGGTACTTTGTTTCTGGATGAAATAGGCAACTTAAGTTATGAAGTACAGATACAGTTGCTCCGTGCCTTGCAGGAAAGACGTATCCGTCCGGTCGGCTCCAATAAAGAAATAGAGGTAGACGTGCGACTGGTCAGTGCTACCAATGAGAACCTGCAACAGGCCATTGAAAAAGGAAACTTCCGCGAAGATCTTTACCACCGCATCAATGAATTCACCCTTCGTATGCCGGCATTAAAAGAGCGGCAAGAAGATATCCTGCTATTCGCCAATTTCTTTTTGGATCAGGCAAACAGGGAACTGGACCGTCAGCTGATAGGGTTTGATACCGCTGCCAGCCAAGCTTTACAAACGTATTCATGGCCCGGAAACCTCCGGCAATTGAAAAATATAGTAAAACGTGCCACCCTATTGGCACAGAGCAACTTCATCACCCTTGCCGAATTAGGTTATGAGCTGCAGGAACCTATAAGGTCCGCCGGTCCGCAGACATTCAGCCTGCATGATGAAGCGACAGAAAAGAAACGTATCCTTGAGGCATTGAAGCAGACAGGAAATAATAAAAGTAAAGCCGCCATCTTATTAGGCATAGACCGGAAAACTTTATATAACAAATTGAAGCTGTACGATATTCAATAACTTTACCAACAAGAATCTACTGTACCGTAAGGCTGTTACCCCTGCTGTTCCAGTAGGGCACAATCTTACAGTATATACTCCATTCCCCCATCGGTCATGTGGAATAATTCCACAAGATATTCCCCATATTCCACACTTTTTCCCATCTTCCTTTCATCCCAATCGAAGGCAATTTACTAAATATCAACATTTTAAAGAATAATCCCGTTTTCTGGCACAGATATTGTTTTTCTGTTATCAGAGAAAACTAAACAACATAGTATTAACAGTAAAAACCTACAATTATGAAAAAGTTATTTGTTGCAGCAGCATTGGTAATGGGATTAGGAACATCAGCAGCATTCGCCGACAACTTTATGGTGGACTCTGTGACCGTAACTATGATAAATGATTTTACCCCTATTGAAGTGAAAGACCTTCCGGCTGCCGTGCAGGAAGCTATCACAAAGAACTATGCAGAATCTACTATCAAAGAAGCTGCCGTAGAAGCGAACGAAGATGGAACTAAAACTTACAAGGTTGTTTTAACTGATGAAGAGGGAACTGAAAGCACTGTACTTTTCAGCGAAAGCGGAGAAGTTTTGAAGTAAATGAAAGATGCCTAAAAGTAAGAAAAGGGAATGCTGTGAAGCATTCCCTTTTTGCTTTCTATCTTTAATCCATCTCAAAGCCGTTCCACAAATTACCTTCGGGTACCGGTGCAGTCAACTGGATCATTTCCTTCGACACAGGGTGAACGAACTGTACCGTCCGAGCATGCAGGCAAATACTGCCATCCGGATTGGAACGTGGAAAGCCATATTTCAAATCACCTTTAATGGGACATCCCATCTTGGCCAACTGGCAACGAATCTGATGATGCCTTCCGGTTTTCAGATCCACCTCCAATAAATAATAATTCTGAGAATGGCCGATAAGCTTATAATGCAGTACAGCTTTCTTGGAATTTTTTACTTCCTTATCGTATGCATAAGACTTATTCTGTTTCTCGTTACGTACCAGATAGTGTACCAGCTCACCCTCCGTTTCCTTGGGGCACTCTTTCACTATCGCCCAATAGGTCTTTTTCACCTCACCGTTACGGAACATCTCATTCAGCCTGGGCAATGCCTTGCTCGTTTTGGCAAACACCACCAATCCGCTGACGGGACGATCCAAGCGGTGGGTCACCCCAATGAAAACATTGCCCGGCTTATTATATTTCTCTTTCAGGTATTGTTTCACCATCTCCGACAAAGGAGTATCACCGGTCTTGTCTCCCTGAACGATTTCAGAAGAAGTCTTATTGACTACAATAATATGATTATCCTCGTAAACAACTATCATATTACATGTTCATACCGCCGTCAACCTGGATAACCTGTCCTGATACATACGAAGACATATCAGAAGCCAAGAAAGTAGCCACATCCGCCACATCTTCAGGAGTACCTCCACGACGCAAAGGAATCTTCTTAGCCCACTCAGCTTTTACTTCGTCAGACAATTTGGCTGTCATATCCGTAATGATGAATCCCGGAGCGATGGCATTGGCACGGATACCGCGAGAACCCAATTCCTGAGCGATGGATTTAGCCAAACCGATCATACCGGCTTTTGAAGCAGAATAGTTACATTGACCGGCATTTCCGTGAACACCCACTACAGAAGCCATGTTAATAATGCTCCCACTCTTCTGACGCATCATGATCGGAGTACATGCGTGGATAAAGTTAAAGGCAGACTTCAAGTTCACAGCGATTACCGCATCCCACTGTGCCTCACTCATACGCATCATCAAGCCATCTTTCGTGATCCCTGCATTGTTTACCAGAATATCAACAGAACCAAAATCATCCTTAATCTGATTAACCACTTTCTCAGTATCCTCAAAATTCGCAGCATTAGAAGCATAACCTTTCACCTTTACACCCAACGCAGCAATTTCTTTTTCTGTATTCTGACCGTTTTCATCAATTACCAAGTCTGTAAAAGCGATATTTGCTCCTTCGGCAGCAAACTTCAATGCAATCGCCTTACCAATACCACGAGCGGCACCTGTCACAATCGCAGTCTTTCCTGTTAATAATCCCATAATTTTTGATTTTATAATTATAAAGTTAATTTTATTCCTTATTCTGTTCTTTGCGTCCCAATGCGCCATACACAATTTTTGCCACGTATGCCCATCCTGTTTCATCGTCCAGCTCCTCACCTATCTGACCACGTATATAAGGCGCTTCAATTCCCTTCACGCAATAGTGCACAATATCCGCCACGATATTCACATTGTCTATATCAAAGATTCCCTTTTCCTTTCCTTCCGTCAACACCTGCCTGAACAGCTTTGTTTCCGTTCGGTCAAAATTCTTCCGCACTGCCTCCACTCTCCATATATCACGGAAAAAGCCGGCACGCAAAGTTCCGTTCCTGAACACCACCATCTTGATAGAGTCCAGATGTGTTTCTATCAGCCGCAGTATTTTCGTATCAGGAGCGATATCCTGTTCAGCCACTTTCTCCATAGCGCCCGACAGCATCTCTAACTCCGACTCCACCACTGCCATATAAATGTCTTCTTTGCTCTTGAAATACGTATAGAGCGTGCGTCTTCCTTTCTTGGAAGCCACCGCTATATCATTCATTGTCGTATCATCCACCCCATTCTTCGCAAAAAGCTGACGGGCGACGTCTACCAATTTAGCCCTAGTCTTTGATACTGCCATATAAGTTCAATTGCACATTACATATATATGTGAGCAAAATTACATTTTTTCTTTGTACCACACAAACAAATAAAGTATAATCTTAAAGTAAATGTTAATTAACATATTACATACACTCTATATATCAACACATTAGATAAAAAGATTATTTTATTTGAGAAAAAGATGCAGAAATAATTTGGAGATTAGAAAAAAAGCCGTACCTTTGCACCCGTAATCAAAACACAACATCGCGGAGTGGAGCAGTTGGTAGCTCGTTGGGCTCATAACCCAAAGGTCGTCTGTTCGAGTCAGGCCTCCGCAACTAAAAAGAGGATAAATGATTGAATCACAATCTTTTATCCTCTTTACTTTTAAAACAGTCGGACAAAAGTCGGACAAAAATAATTGAATTCATTAACGGTATACGTTTTCGGGCTCGAAAAACGTATAAAAAAATGTTTTCAGAAAGAAAAAGAAAAGGAACTTCAGGTCAGCGGAAAGCGTACCTTCTGATACAAAATAAGCATATCCCCCTACACTCTCCATATTTTTACAGGTGATTCATACGTTTCACATTCGAAAAATTGTAGTACTAATAAAAAAAATATATTTTTGTACTAATCATGAATCAAACAACGCATAAGATGACCGACCCCATCCAGATAAAGCACTATAAAGAAGACATTACCTCTTTTAACCAACTCTACAAGGAGTTTCAAAGACGTTTTGTACGCTTCGCCAATACTTATGTCAGAGATTTAACCACAGCAGAAGATATTACTATTGAGGCGATGATGTATTATTGGGAAAACAGGCAATCCTTAAGCGAAGATTCCAATATTCCAGCCTATATCTTAACAATTATAAAAAACAAATGCCTGAATTATCTGCGTCATCAGCAAATTCATGAAGAATACTCGGATAAAATAAAAGATTACTATGAATGGGAACTGAATACCCGGATCGCCACTTTACAAGCATGCGAACCTTATGAGCTTTTTATTTCCGAAATTCAAGAACTCGTCCAACAAACCCTCACCGACATGCCCGAAAAAACCCGTACTATCTTCATGTTGAGCCGATACGAAAACAAATCCTATAAGGAAATTGCAGTTCTCATGAATATCACCCCCAAAGGAGTAGATTTCCATATAAACAAGGCATTAAAGATGCTTCAGACTAACTTAAAAGATTATTTTCCACTCTTTCTCTATTTTTTTATGAAATGCCACTAGGAATTTTCCATTCTGAAGTGCTGTTTATATAGAAGCATAAAAGAATGCAATAAAATGGAAAAAGAGAAACTACATCGTTTTTTTGCCGGAACTACTTCTATACAAGAAGGCATGGACATAAGAGCATGGATGGAAGCATCCGAAGAGAACAAGCGCATTTTTTACAAAGAGCGTAAATTGTTCGATGCCCTCATGGTGCATGATGACCAAACTACAAATAACTGCATTTCCACCAAACGAATTCCCAAAATTATTCGTCAATGGCTGAAAATAGCTTCCGTCATCATACTGACGCTTACCATTAACTATTTATATCAGAAATATAAATCGGAAAATGAAGTCATTGCCATGAATACAGTATCTGTTCCGGCAGGACAACGTACCAATATTACTTTACCAGATGGAACTAATGTATGGCTGAATGCCCGTACCACTTTACAATATCCGGTCACTTTCAGCCAAAAGCAACGAACAGTTTTTTTAAAAGGAGAAGCTTATTTTGATGTAACCAAGAAGAAAAAAACTCCTTTTATTGTACGGACAGACAAATATGACATTGAAGTTTTGGGTACACAGTTTGATGTAGATGCTTATCCTGACCAAACGGCGTTTGAAACAACTTTAATGAAAGGTAGTGTAAAAGTTACCTCACAGCACTTTCCTGAACAGACAATAACCTTGAAGCCTCATCATAAAGCATATGTAAAAGACGGGCAGTTGGCAGTTACCAAAGTAAACGATTTCACTCCTTACCGCTGGAAAGAAGGTTTGATCTGTTTTAAAGATGAACCTTTCCAGACCATCATGGAAGATTTTGAAAAATATTATGGCATCCGGATCATCATCAATAACAAAAAGGTATTGAAATATTCCTATAATGGCAAGTTCCGTCAAGCAGACGGTATTGATTATGCACTAAGAGTGCTGCAAAGGGATATCCATTTTAAATATGAAAAAGCCAACGATGAAGAAATTATTTACATCAATTGACCAGACAATACTAACCTAAAAACAACAAGCCTATGAAGAAAAGCTCAAGTTAACCTTAAAAAGAAAAATGCCGATAAGTGTTGCCACACTTACCGGCATAGACTCAAAACAATTTTTCAAGTAAAAAAATCTATTTAAATCAACGCAAAGGTATGAAAAATAACACTTTGTCGGGGAGATATTGCTTCAAAAATCCCCGATTTAAACAAATCTTTAGAATTATGAGAATTTCCACTTTCCTATTGATGGTCTGTGTGTTCTGTTCGTATGCTGGGAATGCCCATTCTCAAAATGCAAAAGTCAGCATACATATGAATAATGTTAAACTGGATAAGATCCTGAATGAAATTGAAAACCAAACTGATTATCTTTTTATCTACAATAACCAAGTAGATATTAACAAAATTACTTCCGTAAAGGTCAAAAATGAAGCCGTAGCACAAGTACTGGACAGAATTCTGTCAGGGACCGGTATCAACTATGAACTGGAAGGTACACACATTATTTTAACTACAGAAGCTATTAAAGACTTGCATGCTCAACAACAAGCTAAAACAGTAACGGGAACGGTAACAGATGTCAGCGGAGAACCCATTATCGGAGCCAACATCCGTATAAAGGGAACCACAACAGGTACAATCACAGATATAGATGGCAACTTCAGTATTGAAGCCAAACCACAATCTGTTATCGAAGTTTCCTACATTGGTTACCTCACACAAGAAACGGTTATCAACAACCAAAAAAGTATCCGTTTTCTATTAAAAGAAGATACAAAAACTCTTGATGAAGTGGTAGTCATTGGATACGGTGTACAGAAAAAAGCAGACTTGACAGGATCTGTTGCAAACATTAACACAGAAAAACTAAATACACAAAGTAACGCCAACATCGGCCAGGCGCTGCAAGGCAAAATTGCAGGGGTAGACATCGTATCTCAAGGTGGTGCCCCAGGTTCGGGAACCCGTATCATGGTCCGCGGTATTGGTACGCTAAACAACGCCTCCCCTCTTTACATTGTCGATGGCATGTATATGAACAGTATTGATCATATCAACCCCAATGATATTGCCAGCATTGACGTATTGAAAGATGCCTCATCCGCAGCTATCTACGGTTCCCGTGCAGCCAACGGTGTTATCATTGTCACTACCAAAGAAGGAAGTAACACAGAAGGAAAACCTATCATTGATTTATCTGTCAACTTAGGTATATCAACTGCCAGCAAATTTCTTGATATGCTAGATGCCAAAGGATGGGCAGAAGTTACCACTATAGCCCGTCAAGCTATCGGCAAACCGGCATTAGACATGGCTACCGATCTGGCTAACAAACCAGACAATGACTGGCAAGACATCATGTTTCGCCCCGCACTGATGCAAAACTACAATTTGTCTGTAAAAGGTGGTGGAAAATATTCCACTTATTACACCGGCTTAGGTTATTTCAACCAAGACGGTATTGTAAAAGGTACCAATTACCAACGGTATAATATCCAATCCAAGAATGATTATAAAAGAGGGATATTCTCTGCTGGAACAAATCTCATTATTTCATTCAGTCATGACAAGCCCCTTCACCAGGAACTTCGAGGCGGCATGATTGGCACCATTCTGCAAAGTGTTCCTACTTTGGAAAAATATGATGATACTCGTGAAGGTGGATATGGTGGCACATATGGTGATGTGGTAAACATTCCTCACCCATTGGCCATTATTGATGACAACATCATGGACCGTTATAACGAAAATGTAAAAATATTCGCTAACTTGTATGCACAAATTGAACTTTTTAAAGGACTAAAATACAAACTGAATTTAACTCCAGACTTTTCTTTCGAAAGATATAAGAATTATCTCAATAAATATGATTTTGGATTAGCGACCAACAGCATCACCCAATTAACAGAAAGACAAAGAAGGAGACGTAATATACTTGTTGAAAATTTATTAACTTTCGACCGTACGTTCGGAGAGCATAAAATTTCAGCATTGGCAGGTTATACCTATCAAGACAGCAGATTCCGCCACATACAAGCCTATGGTGAAGGATTACCCCAGGGATTAGAAGAAATAGATGCAGCCACAACCAATCGCAGCAACGAAGGCAATTCATGGAGAAGTGTCCTTACCTCTATTCTCGGACGCGTATTCTATTCCTACCAAAATAAATACTTATTCACCGCCACTATCCGCCGGGACGGTTCCTCCAAATTCGGTAAGAACAATCGATATGGTTACTTCCCCTCTTTTTCATTAGGATGGAATGTGGCCGAAGAAAAGTTCATGGAAAACGTGCATTGGCTTGATCAGCTAAAGCTTCGTGGCGGATATGGCGTTTTAGGAAATCAAGAAATCGATAACTATCAATATTCCTCCACCATCACTACCGGCATCAATTATCCCGATGGCAACGGTGGTCTGCTTCAAGGAGCATTTCCTAAAAATTTTGCCAATCCGGATATAAAATGGGAAGAAACCGCTATGACTAATGTCGGCATTGATTTTATGGCTTTTAATAACCGACTAAGCTTAACAGCAGACTATTATGTGAAAAATACAAAAGATATCTTGCTGACCGTTCCTATTCCTATCTCTTCCGGTGGTGCCAATGACCCTATACGCAATGCGGGCAAGATACGTAACAATGGCTTTGAATTCAATTTAGGATGGATGGACCAACCCAATCCGGATATTTCGTATGGCATCAACTTAATTGGGTCTTTCAATAAAAACAAAGTAATAGCCATGGGAAGTGAAAGCGGATCTATCAAAGGCGGTTCTACCAACCAAAACATCACTACCAGTGAAACCAAAGCCGGATATCCTATTGGAGGTTATTGGCTTATCTCTACAGCCGGATATTTCAATAGTCAGGAAGAAGTAGACGCATATGCCAAAGACGGTAAAAAAATACAACCAGCCGCCGAACCGGGTGATATAAAATTTGTAGATGCCAACAACGATGGCGTTATCAATGACGACGACCGTGTATTTCAAGGCAGTCCTTTTCCCGATTTTACTTTCGCGCTGAATGGTAATATGAGATACAAAAATTTCGACTTATCAATCGGACTGCAAGGAGTGTTAGGAAATAAAATTTATAATGCAACCCGTCAGACATTAGAAGATGTAACCAAAGGTTCCAATTTTCTGGCAAGTTGCCTGGATTATTGGACTCCTGAAAACAAAAATGCCTCCCATCCACGTCTGACATGGGATGATCCTAACCGTAATACCCGTGCAGAATCCGACCGTTATCTTGAAAATGGTTCTTATTTGCGTCTCCGCAGTGTTCAATTAGGTTATACATTTCCTCAGACATGGTTTAAAGGTGCCATACAGCATGCCCGTGTGTATATTAACGCTGAAAACTTATTTACTATCACCAGTTACAGCGGATATTCACCGGATGTCAATGCAGACAATGCCAATTATCGGGGATTTGATAATTTTATTTACCCGACTAACCGTACTTTCATGTTAGGACTAAATGTAACATTCTAAAAATAAACATCTTATGAAAACATATATTAAAACGACATTGACCATATTGATTTCAGGCATGCTATTCAGTTCCTGCGAAGATCAATTAAACCAGGCCAATCCCAACCAAGCAACAGAAGATACTTTTTGGAAAGATGAAACCGATTTCAATCTGGCCTTGACCTCTTGCTATACTCCACTGAAGAATGCCCTAAACGGCGGTTATTATGGAACTCGCGGTGTAATGCTGAGAATAGCCCGAGCCGATGAAGTCGACTTCCGCAACGATATTTCGGATGTATATACAGTAAACCGTTTTACTAATAGTAATACAAACTCACTGACACAAGGCATGTTCTATCAATTTTACAATGCCTTGTACCGTACCAACTCCATTATGCAAAAACTGGAAGAAAAGAAAGAACAATTTTCTACCGATTTTCAAAATTCGGTAAAAGGAGAATGTCTTTTCATACGTGGCTTCTATTTATTCCAGTTAGCCAAAGAGTTTAAAGACGCCCCTCTCCGCCTGACAGCCTCCCAATCTCCCTCGACTTTCCCTTTAGCAAAATCATCACAAGCTGATATATGGGCACAAGCCAAAGAAGATTTAAAAACCGCTGCTTCCCTATTGCCCATAACGAATAAAATAGGAAAGCCTACACAAGGAGCCGCTTATGCCGCTTTGGGTAAAATATATGTCTATGAAGAAAATTGGCAAGAAGCGATAAACGTCCTCGAGCCTCTGACGCAGAATCCTTACACCTACAAACTAGTAGAGGACTTTAATTGGAATTTTGATGACACTCATGAAAACAATGCCGAAAGTATTTTCGAGTTATTGATAGAAGATGTGGGTGGAACAGATCTTTGGGGAGATGGAGAAAATATCAATTCCACCCAATCCAATACCCGCCCTAAAGAATATGCCGCTGCTGAAGTCGGAGGATGGTATGAAGCAAATCCTACCCAGCAAATTATGGATATCTTCTGGAAGGAAAAAGACAAAGACGGCAATTTTGATTATCGTGCCCGCTGTTCTGTGGCATGGGACTATGAGGGATGCACTTACTACCAAAGACCTTTCCGGGAAGTTTTTGCACAAGACAAGTGGAAAACATACTGGATTTTGAAATATCAGAACTGGAAGACTCAAAAAGATGAACCGGCACCTCCCAAGTCATTCATCAATGAAAGAGCCATCCGCTATGCCGATGTATTATTGATGCTGGCAGAAGCCTATATGAACAAAGGGGCTTTAGACACATCTATCGGATATATTAATCAAATCCGCCGACGCGCCAACCTGAATGACTATAGCGGCCCAATAACCAAAGAAGGGGTTTTTGAAGATCTGGTACACCAACGCGCCATTGAATTCTTTGTGGAAGGCGAACGTTTCTACGATTTACGCAGATGGGGATTGTTAGAGCAGACATTAAAAACTTGTGATGATACCCGCTATAAAAACTATCAGACTGGCAAATCCGGTAATATCAATAAGTTCAACTACTTCCCGATACCAGCCAAAGAACTTGACACCAATCCACTTTGTACGCCTAGTGAAGGATGGTAAATCAACAGGTATTAGCTTATATATAACATCAGTAAATTAGTTCTAGGGCTGATTGTTCTTCAAGCAACATTCAGCCTCTCTTTCTCTTCACACTAACCATGAAACGTATCCTTTTATTTGTTTGCATACAATTTTTCTTATTGGCATCTTTTGCCGGAGAAACCATAAATTTCTGTAAAAGCTGGAAATTCCATCTAGGAGATGCAGGCAAAGGAGCCTCTTCTTCCTCATATAACGATTCTCAATGGCGCATATTGAACATTCCTCATGACTGGAGCATAGAAGGCACTTATAAACAATTTGAAAACGGAACCGACTGGCAAAGCGGCTTCCTGCCTGCCGGAATAAGCTGGTATCGAAAAACTTTTACCATTCCTTCCAAATGGAAAAATAAAAAAGTACAAATCCTATTTGAGGGCGTATATCTGAACAGCGAAGTATGGATAAACGGTCATTGGCTGGGCAAACGTCCTAATGGGTATATCAGCTTTGTATATGATTTAACTCCATATTTGCAAGAAGGCAAGAACCAAATCGCTGTAAAAGTAGATCACAGCAAAGCATTAACCGGACGTTGGTATACAGGATCAGGAATATATCGTCCTGTATACCTGCTGGTCAGTAACCCCACCCACATTCCTTATTCCGGAATCCATTTCAGATCCAAGCTACAAAATAAGCAATCTGCCACCTACACCCTATCTATAGAAATTGAAACACAGGAGAAAAAGCCAATCAAAGTAAAAACATATCTACAAGCTCCCAACGGTAGCATAGCCGATACTTCTGAAAAAATATTTGTCTCATCTGCAGATTCTCTTTGCTTCCTGTCAGGGAGCATCAGGAAACCATTATTATGGTCGCCTGATTCTCCTAACGTCTATACACTTATATGCCAACTGACAAGAGATAACAAGATACTAGATGAATGTAGATTACCTGTAGGCTTCCGTCAATTAGAATTCAACCCGGTCAGCGGATTCCTGCTCAATGGCAAATCACTAAAGATAAAAGGAGTATGCGATCATCATACAGCCGGTGCTGTAGGAGCCGCCGTACCCGACGACCTACTTCATTATCGTCTCAAATTATTGAAAGATATGGGATGTAATGCGATACGCACCAGTCATAATCCCTTCTCTCCTGCTTTCTATAATTTATGCGATACGATGGGAATCATGGTACTAAACGAAGGATTGGACGGATGGAATCAACCTAAAGCCGCCGATGACTATGGAAATTACTTTGATGAATGGTGGCAAAAAGATATGACTGATTTCATAAAACGAGACCGTAACCATCCCTCTATCATTATGTGGAGTATCGGCAACGAAGTAACGGGAGCTACCCCCGAAATCCAACACAACCTGGTCAGCCTATTTCACCAACTGGACCCTGACCGCCCTGTCACTCAAGGAGGAACTGATCCTACTAGAGGTATGAAGACCGATTATCAAAAAAAATTCAACTATCTAGACATTATCGGCTTCAATGGAAATGGAGAAGAAATAGGAGAACTAGAACACTTCCACAAAAACTACCCAACACTTTGTGCCATTGCTACAGAGGTACCCCACACTTATCAAACCCGTGGCGTATACCGAAGCCAGACACAATGGAGAAGACGGGATTTCCCCGCTCCTTGGGAAAAAGGAAACATAAACTGGGAACAATTTAAACATCGGGTCTTTCCTATACCTGACCTGACGGAAAAAGAATGCTTCCCCGAAGAATCCGATTATCCCTATTATCAATCGTCCTACGACAATGCTTCTGTACGTATCAGCGCCCGTAAATCATGGCAACGCACCTGTTCTTTCCCTTGGTTAATGGGAGAATTCCGATGGGGCAGTTTTGACTATTTAGGTGAAGCCGAATGGCCTCAACGATGTGGCAATTTCGGTATTATCGACATAGCTGCCATTCCGAAAGACGCCTATTTCCTCTACCAAAGTTTATGGACCGACAAACCAATGGTACACCTTCTTCCGCATTGGACGCATCCGGGAAAAGAAGGAAAAACAATTCCCGTAGTCATTTATACCAACTGTGATGCAGTAGAGTTATTTATAAATAATGTATCTTTGGGCAGTAAACCTTATACAGGGGAGCAACTGATATGGTTAGTTCCTTATTCGCCCGGAAAAATAGAAGCCCGAGGCATAAAAAAAGGAAAAATCGTGGCAACAGACTGTTATCAAAGTGCAGAAGCACCTCATTCTGTCGCCCTTGCCAGTAACAAGTATTCTGTAAAAGCCGGTTCGGATGAAGTCATACGCATAGAGATCGACATAACAGATAAAAACGGAATTCCTTGTCCTTATGCCTCCAATGAACTCAGTTTCCACGTAAGTGGACCACTCCGGCTATTAGGGGTAGACAACGGAAACCCTACAGATATGTTTCCATACCAACAGCCCCACTGCCGTTGCTTTCGGGGAAAATGTGTAGTATTATTACAATCTGACGAAGAAAAAGGAAAAGGAACCCTGACTGTACAAGGAACAAAATTAGTAGAAAAAAAATTAATCATCGAAGTGATATGAAAAAAATTCTTTTATTACTCTGTTTATGCTTATTCATAGAAGAGGTTGCTTCTCGAGAATTAGACAAGACATTCCAGTTGCTTCCACAACCACAATCCATAGAACTGACTTCTGGAAAAGGAATCAATTATTGGGAGTTATCCTATATTCTGTCATCAGACACAACTTCCATCCCCATATTGGGAGATATGCTCAACAAACTTCCCCGTTGCCCACGAAAAGGGAAACCCATCCGGCTCCAACTCACCAGCCAGCATGTTCCTGCTTCTCCGGAAGGATACATGATGGAAATTAATGAAAAAGGAGTCTGTATATCAGCCAGAACCATGACAGGTATCTTCTACGGTTGCCAAACTTTAGAACAATTAATGGAAGACAGCCGGGATTTCAACATACTTATTCCAGCCATGCTAATCATCGATTATCCGGCCATTTCCTATCGGGCCGTGCACTTTGATGTAAAACATCATTTAGACCGCATGGAGTATTATTATCAGGAAATAGACAAACTGGCCCGATACAAAATAAACGCAGTTATTTGGGAGCTGGAAGATAAACTGCGTTATACCCGACGCCCCGAAATAGGTGCCCCCAATGCCATCAGCAAGCAGGAAATGCAAGCCTTATGCCGCTATGCCAAAGAACGGAATATTGAAATAACCCCCTTGGTCCAAGGTTTGGGACATGCCGGTTTTATTTTAAAACATCATTGGGAACTACGTGAAAACCCCGACAGCGACTGGGAGTTTTGCCCATCTGACCCTCGTACCTATGATTTGCAATTCGACCTTTACCGGGATGCTATCGAAGCCATGCCTTACAGCAAATACTTACATATAGGAGGAGATGAAATTACCGCCATAGGCATAGACCAACGCTGTAAAGCCACCGGAAAAACTCCATTTGAACTACAAATGATCTGGTTGAAAAAAGTATGCGATTTCGCAACAGCTCACAACCGCATTCCTATTTTCTGGGATGATATGCCATTAAAATACGGCGGTGTATGGGATTTGGTCAACAGTAATGAAACCCAGGATGAAATAGCAGCAAAATGGAACGATAAAAAATTGAATGAAAGCATCAAATTATTCCCCAAAGAATGTGTGTATATGCGATGGAACTACAAAGATGCCACCCAACCGGGGCATCAACGCATTTTACAATGGTATCATGACAAAGGACTGAAAGTAATGGGAGCTACCGCTGCTTCGTGTGGCAGTTCTCCATTTATACCGCGTGAAAATTCACTGGCCGGCTATATCAAAGGATTCAGCAAATTAGTTGCTCAAAATCAACTGGAAGGAATTTTGGCCACAGCATGGGATGATGGTTCCCCACACTCTGAAACGGTGTGGCGTGGATACATCGCACAGGGAGAATATGGCTGGAACCCAACAGCACGGACAGTCGAAGCCTTCAAAGCCGCACATGCCCAACGAGAATTTGGCTTTCATCCAAATGACAACCATATGGCTTTTCTGGATGAACTGGAACAAGAAGCATTTTTCTTTGATGATGCCCTGGTCAATTCGGGAAGGCGCAATCCGGCATGGGGAACTACTGATTTTACTTTAATCAGCCTACCGGATCCAGACGCACCGGGAGCATGGAGCCGTACCTACCAACAAAAAATAGCCCAAGCAAAGGTGGAACAAAAACGATATGAAAAAATATGCCAAGGCATAAAAGAGGCTAAACAACATGCTTTACGCAACCGCTATACATTAGAGGTATACGAACAGACAAATCACTTGTTCAACTTCCCTGTCCGTCTGATTCTAGCCTTGCACAACTATGATATCACTATACATGAACAAGACAAACAGACAGCATTGCAACAAATAAATGAAGTGTGCAATGACTTTCAGACCATGAGAAAACAATTGGAAGAGACCTATTCACAGACCCGTTTTATGGAACAACCTGACGGTTACATTGCTGACCAAAACCACCACAACCATCTTGCCGCCAAAACCAACAACAGCGACTGGTGGTATTATTATGAAATTCCAATGATAAGGAAGACAAGAACATGGATGAACTCTCAGACCGCCCGACAGAAAAACATTCCATAAGAAACAACGAATGAAACTTTAATATAAAAAATAATATGAACCTTATAATACAACACTACTTTATGAAACAACATTTTTTATCTTATCTCATCGCCCTGCTGCTATTTCCTCTCTATGAGATGCAAGCAGCCTACCAGCCTGAGTTTTCTACTGCCGGTTTCTATGAACTGGCAAACTCCGGACGTGAAGTATATTCCATGAATCCGGCATGGCGATTCCACAAAGGAACCGCTACAGGTGCGGAAACCACCGACTTTAATGACCAGGACTGGAAAGTGGTTTCCCTGCCCGACGGAATTGAATATGTACCGACTGAGGCCAGTGGATGTATCAACTATCAAGGTGAGGTATGGTACCGCAAACATTTCACTCCGGCAAATGAATTGAAAGGCAAAAAACTTTTCCTGCATTTCGAAGCTATCATGGGAAAAAGCAAAGTTTTTGTAAACGGCAATTTATTGACCGAACACTTTGGCGGATACCTGCCTGTAGTCATTGATGTCACCGATGCACTGAATTGGGGGACAGACAATGTGATAGCTGTATGGGCAGACAACAGCAATGACCCCAGTTATCCTCCCGGCAAAGCACAGGATGTACTGGATTATACTTATTTTGGCGGCATCTATCGTGACTGCTGGCTCATAGCCCATCGTCCGGTTTTCATCACCGATCCCAATTTCGAAAACGAAATGGCAGGCGGCGGGCTTTTCGTGGCATACGACAAAGTTTCCGACACTTCCGCAGAAATAATCCTGAAAGCCCATATACGTAATGACAGTAAAAAGAACTTCAAAGGAGTAGTAGAATATGAACTTCAGCAACCCGACGGCACACAAGCCGCATTTCTGAACGATGTCATTCAAGTACGTCCGGGCAAGGCAGTCACTTCAAAAGATAAAATAACGTTGAAGTCTCCTCTGCTTTGGAGCCCTGAAACGCCTACGTTATATAACCTGATTGTCCGTATCCGCGACAATGAAGGAAATGTAGTGGACGGCTACCGCCGCCGTATCGGTATCCGCAGCGTAGAATTCAAAGGCAAGGACGGATTCTGGCTGAACGGCAAACCTTATCCAAGCCCGCTGATTGGCGCCAACCGCCATCAGGATTTTGCCGTAGTAGGCAATGCCGTTGCCAACAGCATTCATTGGCGCGACGCTAAAAAGCTACGCGACACAGGTATGAAAGTTATCCGGAATGCTCACTGCCCTCAAGACCCCGCCTTTATGGATGCATGTGACGAACTGGGGCTGTTCGTCATTGTAAACACACCGGGATGGCAATTCTGGAATGACGCTCCTGAATTTGCACAACGGGTTTATAGCGATATCCGCAACCTGGTACGGCGTGACCGCAATCACCCTTGTGTATGGTTATGGGAACCTATCCTGAATGAAACCTGGTATCCGGCAGACTTCGCCAAAAATACCCTCGATATTGTCAATCAAGAATACCCTTATCCGTATTGCTATTCCGGTTGCGACAGCGAAGCACGGGGACATGAGGTATATCCGGTACTCTTCACTCATCCGGCCAATGCAGACAAGGACTGGGCCATCAAAAGCCTCGACCCTAAAATAACCTATTTCACCCGCGAGTGGGGAGATAATGTAGACGACTGGAACTCGCACAACTCCCCCAGCCGTGTGGCACGCAACTGGGGGGAACAGGCTATGCTCATCCAGGCACAGCATTATGCCGCCCCCCGTTATCCTTTCACCTGTTACGATGTACTCTGCCGTACTCCGCGCCAACACGTCGGCGGCTGTTTGTGGCACTCGTTCGACCACCAGCGCGGCTATCATCCCGATCCCTTCTATGGTGGTGTGATGGACGTATTCCGTCAACCCAAATATGCTTATTATATGTTCAAAGCCCAGCGCTCGCCCGAAAAGCAAGACCGTCTTTTCGAAACAGGACCGATGGTGTACATCGCCCATGAAATGACTCCCTTCTCACCCAAAGACGTTACTGTGTACTCCAATTGTGACGAGGTGCGGCTTACTTATAATAAAGGTGGCAAGACATGGACTTACACCAAGCCGGCAACAAAAGAAGGAATGCCCTCACCCGTTATTACATTCAAAGATATATACGACTTCATGATAGACAAAAACATGTCTATGAGAAAGAAGAAACAGGACGAGGTGTTCCTACTGGCCGAAGGCATCATAGATGGAAAAGTAGTTGCCACGCACGAAGTACGACCGGCCCGGCGTCCCGAGAAAGTGCTACTTTGGGTTGACAATGAAAACACCGACTTAAAAGCTGATGGCTCCGACTTTGTAACCGTAGTAGCCGCCATAGCCGATAAAAACGGGAACATCAAACGTCTGAACAACTATTATGTGAAATTCCATGTAGAAGGCGAAGGACGTATTTTGGGCGGAGCGAATATACTGGCCAATCCGGCTCCGGTAAAATGGGGAACAGCCCCCGTGCTGATACAATCCACCTTGAAGCCGGGTAAAATCAAAATCACTGCCAGCGTATTGTTCGAAGGCTCGCAAATGCCTGCCAGCGCAGTGTTGGAATTAGAAAGCAAGCCGGCGGCTCATCCTCTCATCTACACCGAAAGTGAAGCTGCGCTGATTTCCATGAACAGCGACTCACCTTTCGGGCAATCAGCCGCCAAATCGGCTTCCGAACTGGAACAGGAACGTTTGCTGAAAGAACGGAATGCACAAAAGCTGAAAGAAGTGGAAAAACAGCAAGCTGATTTCGGTGAAAAGAAGTAAACCTTTCCATCCGGTGTGGGGAAGAGGCAGAAAGAGAAAAGCAATTCAAAGCCTCTTCTACTCCATCCCCACAAGGGATGGAACAAAATGAAAAAACTAAAATACAAATCACCCATGACATATAAGTTAACCGTTACAACCTTGGCACTAACTGCCATAACCTCCACTGTAGCAGCTACTCACACCAAACCAGACACGGAACATTCCCATATCGTATTGATTTTATGCGATGATATGGGATTCTCTGATTTATCCTGCTACGGAGGAGAAATACATACCCCCAATATAGATTATCTGGCCGAACAAGGCATACGTTTCAGCCAATTTAAAAACACAGGACGAAGCTGCCCCAGCCGTGCCGCCTTACTCACCGGACATTATCAGCACGAAGCGGGAATGGGATGGATGACCGCGGTAGACGAACATCGTCCGGGGTATCGGGGACAGATTTCGGATCACCTGCCCACCCTTGCCGAAGTACTGCGCGACCAAGGCTATGCCACTTACATGAGTGGCAAATGGCATGTTACCTTAGATGCGGCCTTTGAAACCCCCAATGGAAGTTATCCAGTTCAACGGGGATTCGACAAATACTACGGCTGCCTGCATGGAGGGGGAAGCTATTACAAACCAGATCCCGTTTATCATAATCTGCAACGGATTACCGAGTTTCCGGATGATTATTACTATACCACCGCTATCACAGACTCTGCCGTTAGTTTTATCAAACAACATCCCACGCAGACTCCCATGTTCATGTACATAGCACATTACGCACCTCACTTGCCCCTACAAGCCCCCCAAGACAAGATAGATGCTTGCCGTGAGCGCTATAAAGCCGGCTACGATGTTCTACGCCAACAACGTTTCGAACGTCAAAAAGCCTTAGGGCTGATAACGCCGGAAATGGTTCTTCCAGTCTTCCAAAAAGAATTTCCGGACGGTAAACGACCCGCCTGGACCGAACTTACTCCACAGCAGCAAGAAAAATGGATAACCGATATGGCTACCTATGCCGCCATGATCGAAATCATGGACAGCGGCATAGGAAAGGTAATACAGACCTTAAAAGACAAAGGAATGTATGAACATACCCTGTTTCTGTTTATGAGCGACAACGGCTCTACCAGTGAAGGGGGATTCATCAAACAGCTGATGGCTGATTTAAGCAATACCCCCTATCGCAGTTACAAACAATGGGTATTCCAAGGAGGAACCAGTTCCCCTCTCATCCTTACAGACGGAAGAAGCAAAAGCCAGACAGAAAAAGGCAGTATCTGTCGGGAACCCAGTCATATCATTGATATTTTTCCCACCTGCCTGGATATTGCTTCCGCACATTACCCCGACACGTTTCACAATCAAAAAGTGAAATTGGCCGGAACCAGTCTCCTGCCGGCTATACGAAAACAAAAAATACAGCCGCGCGATCTTTTCTTTGAACATCAGACCTCATGCGCCATCCTGTCTGACGGTTGGAAACTAGTACGTGCCAACGGCAGACAGCCTTGGGAATTGATTCACCTCACCACCGATCCTTTTGAGACACAAGATCTTTCCGAACAATTTCCTTTAAAAGCAAAAGAATTAGAAAACAAATGGACACGATGGGCAGAGCAACAACACGTTTATCCTTTTGAATACCGTCCATGGACAGAACGAATCAATTATTACCAGTCACTATATCCCGATCAAAAAGGCAAAGAAAACTAAAAAGTTTCCATAAAAATCCCTGTTTAAATTTTCATTCATACAATTCCCTTCATTCAAAACAACAAAAAACTATGATTTTCAATGAGAATTTAAACAGGGAGACAATGCCCCCCCCCTGCCATCTCCTCAAATTTCCCCTTATTCCCCTAATTTATCGAAAAAAAATCAGCTTTCGCCGAATAGATTAGAAAAATCGGCCGAGAACATTTACCTTTGCTGTCTAAAATTAAATAATAAATACCATTCAAGTTTTAATCATAAAACAGCAAAACGAAAACGATGATGAAAAAGACAACAACTATTCTCTGTTTGGGCATCGCTCTATGCATGTTGGGGTGTAGCGATGACGACGATCAAGTTACGACAACCTCCACCGTTCCTTTTTCTCTCACAGCATCTCTGTCTCCCCGTTCTTCAGATGCAGAGGATACAGGCATCCTGCAAGGCAACTGGGACGCCAACAGCCAACTGGCCGTAATAAAAACCGGTTCCAGCGGCGTTCCCAAAAGCATTCTCACAAGAAAAACCGACTCTTCTGACACCTTTACGGGCAATCTTTCGACACTGGTAAAGAATGAGAATGAAATTGCCGTATTTTACCCGGCGGCAGCCATCACCGCGAACAGCAGTGACACCCTGACCCAAACCCTCAACCTGAGCGGACAGGACGGAACACTGGCAGGTATAACAAATTATGATTACTTATGGGCACAATGTAAAGCCGGCATGAACGAAACCACAGGCTCTTCCGCCTGCGAAATGACCAGTTTGGTCACTATCGGTAAATTCCAGTTCACCGTCAACGGTGGCAGTCCTTTGAACAACATCACAAGAATTACCATAACCGCCACTGCCGGAACCCTCTACTCCAGTGCCGTTATGAAACTAAAAAACGGAGAGTTCAGCAGTACCCAAACAGGAAATATCACTATTAAAAACAAAGCCGGTATTTCCGGAACCACCTACATCTCCTTCTTCCCTTCCGAAGCACAGTTGCATTTCACTCTTGTTACCACCACCGGTGAAGTGTATGAGGCAGCTACTTCGACAACCATCAAATTGGAGAAAGGCAAAGTATACGAAGCTCCGGCACTCACTTGCACTCTTTTACCTTCTGCCAAGGTAGGCGATTATTACTATAGCGACGCTACTTTCTCCAGCGAGAAGAATGAGAATAAAACCTGCATCGGTATTGTCTATGCCCTGGATGATGCGGACGGCAATCTCTCGCCCACCCTGTCCACTTCTCCATTCGGACGCATCGTGGCATTAGGCGACAACCAGTCCAGTACCAAATGGATCAGCAAAGCAGAAGATATAGAAGGCATCGAAAACTATACCACCGCCGACGGCACATTGACAAGCGGTGTCCTCCCTTATTATAACGGAACCGCCGATTCTTTCTTCTCCGATAAGGACGAGGAACGTATCAAGGGGGCAACCATTCATGTTGAAACCGGACAACCTGCCACCTGGGTGTCAGAAGGAGCCATCAGCGACTTCAATGGAAAGGCTCACACCGCCTACCTCGGTAAAAGTTCTTCCAGCTACCCGGCAGGAGGCTACTGCTACCAATACAGTACCAGCGGCAAATCGGCAGGTGAATGGTATTTACCGTCGGCAGGCGAGTTGACTTTGTTGTGGGAACTTCAAAAAGCCGGAATCATTTGCAAAGACAAACAAGATTGTTTCAATGATTTTGCACGCAAAGCGTACTGGTCTTCTTCCGAACACTCGGCAGAATCCGCCTGGCATCTGAATTTTGTAAGTGGTGCGATAGTTGCCAACAGTAAAGCCAGCAACTACGCCACACGCCCTGTCGCACAATTCTAAAGGTCCGATGGAGGCACAGCAGTTCCCATTGGCTATAAATGGTTGACAAATTGATTGTAAAGCCCGGTCCGTTCACCACCAAACGGACCGGGCTTCTTTTTTTTCATATTTTCCACTCTTCCTTTATCAACCCGGACATTTTCCGATCTTTGCAACACACTAATTCTTATGCCCATGAAAATACGCCCCACCTGTAAATTACAAGCAATCATGAAGAAAACGGAAAGATTGGCAATAAGCATGGGAACCAGCCTGAAGAGATGTAACGTATCATCGCCCGCAAACTGAACATGCCCGTATAGAAAGTGTATGGCATGGTTGCTTGCTATACGTTCTTTGTCATGATCCCCAAAGGAAAAACATCCCATCTCCGTATGCATGGGAACGGTCTGCCGTGTACGTGGTTCCGAAAAACTACCGGAAGAATTTAAACGGATATTGGGAATAGAAGCAGGAGAAACAACTCCCGATGGTAAGTTCTTTCCGGACTGTCTGTGGTGTGTAGGCGCCTATGGATTGCTCCCTGTAATAATGATAGAAAGTCTATGACCGACTGCAACCTGTGGATATGGAGAAGATTATTGAAGACTTGAAATGAAATGCAATCCTTTTTTCTTATTATTAAAATCTTTCTTTTTAATCATTAAGCGTTTTCTTCCTTTTATGTTCTATCTCCCAAGCTTGCGGAGTTAACTCCATAGCCTTTGGAGTTATCTCCATAAGCTTGGGAGATAACTCCAAAGGCTATGGAGATAGAACACATCCTTTCAAAAAGGCTTACTCTTACGGTCAAAAAGAATTAGCTATTCCTATACTATCACTAAACCCTACAATAAAGTTAAATGAGGAAAAGCCGCATAAACAACGAATAATGCAAAAGTTTGATAAACCGGTGAAAGAATACCACAAGATATCAGAAGAGTTCCCCGTTTTCCAAACAGATGGAAAGCGGGGAACTCTTCTGCATTAATAAATGCATTCAGTTTAAACAGGTTATAAAAACAAGTATAAACTATTTTATAATGAAACGCAGACAAGTTATTCTTTATCCTTGTCTGCCGGAAGCCTTTCTATCCGAACTCTGCCTGCCTTGCCCTTGTCTGCTTTGAGCCTGTTTCTTCCTGCGCCAATAATCACCATTGCTTTTGCTGCCCCGGTACACCTTATTGGCTTTTGCTTTTTCTTTCAGTTCTTCGGTCTTGCCGGCCTGCGCTTTTTCCCCTTCCACGGTCACCCAAGGATGGTCTTTCACAACAGGAATCTGTAGTCCTATCAGTTTTTGGATATCCTTTAAATAAGGCAATTCTTCCGATTCACAAAAAGAGATGGCTATTCCGTCGTGTCCGGCACGCCCGGTACGACCGATGCGGTGCACATAAGTTTCCGATATATTGGGCAGTTCATAGTTGATAACGTGAGAAAGCTGGTTCACATCAATGCCTCTGGCTGCAATATCTGTGGCTATCAGCACTCTTGTGGTATGATCCTTGAAGTTTGTCAACGCCCTTTGGCGTGCGTTCTGCGATTTGTTTCCATGAATAGCTTCCGCCCCGATCTCACTCTTGTTCAAAATCCTCGCCAATTTATCCGCACCATGCTTGGTACGGGTAAAAATCAACACTGACTCTATCTCAGGATTCTTCAGCAAATGCAGCAACAAGTCCTTCTT
Organism: Phocaeicola sp. RTP21359st1_B8_RTP21360_211022; assembly: GCF_040911965.1. Classification (NCBI taxonomy): domain Bacteria; kingdom Pseudomonadati; phylum Bacteroidota; class Bacteroidia; order Bacteroidales; family Bacteroidaceae; genus Phocaeicola; species Phocaeicola sp. RTP21359st1_B8_RTP21360_211022. The sequence goes on along the minus strand of NZ_JBDFXP010000010.1, from coordinate 68,597 downwards.
TTCCTTCTTCTCTACAAAATAAACACTCTGCCGGATAGTATCAACAGTAGATGAAACTGGAGTCACCTCTATCTTCTCCGGATTAGTCAACATGGAATCTGCCAGCTTCTCTATTTCAGAAGGCATGGTAGCCGAGAAAAACAAAGTCTGTCGCCGGGCAGGAATCAGTTTCAATACTTTCTTGATATCGTGTATGAAGCCCATATCAAGCATACGGTCTGCCTCATCCAATACAAAATACTCCAACCCCTTCAATGAAATACAGCCTTGCGACTGCAAATCAAGCAAACGTCCGGGAGTGGCAATCAATACCTGCACACCTCGTTTCAAAGCATCAACTTGCGCCTTTTGGGGCACTCCACCGAAAATGACGGCATGCTTCACTCCGGTATATCCGGCATATTGGTCAAAGTTCTCGCCTATCTGTATAGCAAGCTCACGCGTCGGGGTGAGTATCAATGCTTTGATACCTTTTTTATGGTCTGATTGATAAAGTCGTTGTATAAGGGGGATAGCAAACGCTGCTGTTTTTCCTGTTCCTGTCTGGGCGCATCCCAGCAAATCTTTACCTTTTAATAATACAGGAATTGCTTGTTCCTGAATGGGGGTCGGCGTTGTATAGCCGGTTTGTTGTAAAGCCTTCAAAATAGGCTCTATAAGATCTAATTCTTTAAATGTCATGTGAAATAATTAAATTGGGCCTCACGGCCTGTATCTATTTTATGGGAACAAAGGTACAGTAATGATTCTGCCCGAAAGTATTTCCGGGCAGACTTTATGGTTATTTAACTAGATAGTTCCTGTTTGATCCATTGAATAGTTCCATCATAAGAAAGAAGATGCTTCACACTTACCGCCCATATCATATCGTAATCTACGTAACTCTACTTACAGAACAAATAAACATTTCCACCAAAGTCCGAAACCACCAATGCATTACCCGACAGGGCTACCGACCCGAACATAGGAGCTCCTGTAGCATGTTTCCATACCACCTTGCCATCCTCTTTATTAATTCCGTATACCGTACCGTCCGAAGCGGCTACATAAACAATATCTCCCGCCCATACCGCACTGGTTTCAATCGTAGCGGAAGGCTGACGGCTATAAGGACAGGTATAAACCAAAGCATCCCCCACAGGACAAGTCCATTTTTCTTCCAATGTCTCACTATCCAAGGCTATCAGCCCTTTCTGTGCAGAACCAAAGATAATCTCCTTGTCAGTGAGTAAAGGAGTAGAAGTAACGTCCACATTATAAGGTAATGGTTTACGGACTATTACTTTTCCGGTAGCAGCCTCTAATATAAAGAAAGACTTATCTGAGATCAGATACAACAAGGCACCATGCATGGCAGGAGATGCTCCCCGATTACGCAAGCCGTTATCGCTGACCGCCCAAAGTTTCTCACCTGTTTTGGCATCATTGCCGTAAAGGGCATTCCATTGTGCACCGGCAACCAGCAGGTTGTTACCCAAAGTCAGCGTGCTCGTAGTCCCTTCTCCTTGTCCCCAGCCTTCATTTTTCCAAAGTTGTTTGCCCGTTCGGGCTTCAAAAGCACAAAGCCCCTTTCCGGTTCCCGCATAGACCACTCCTTCACCGGCCACCAGTCCGTCAATAAGGGCCGGCAAGCCATTTACGGGCAATTGCTTTTCCCAACACAATTTGCCGGTTTCGGTATCAATGGCATACAAAAAGCCTTGGGCATCCTGGGCAAACACGATGTCACTATCAACCGCAATGGAGTTTTTAATAGAATTACGAACAGGACAACTCCAAAGAATTGTACCGTCCTTCCCATTCAAAGCATACACATGGCCTACACCTTTCAGATCCTCATCCACAGAGGCAACAATTACTTTTCCCTTGTGTATCAGTGGAGAAGTCATATAAAGATTAGCTCCGACATTGTTAGTCCATGCCAGCTGCAAAGGCAAATTCAATGGAGCGGAAACGGGGGCGGAATGTTTCGCATTGCCTGACAGATTATCCCAGTCAGCAGAAAACAAAGGAACGGCCTTTTCAGTCCGGCAGATAAAATTACTTTCTGCTTCAGCTATCTCTCCGTTATTAAAACGGGCTGTTACCCGCAAAGTAAGTTCCTTACCCACATATTTATGAGACAAGGGAAGCTCCCCGTTCCATGACCAGTCAGTACTTTGCAGCAATCGCTTGTTTTTCAGCACAGGTTTCCCGTCGGCCAGACAAGTATAGAGCACTTCTCTCACCGGCGACACGGAAGAATACACATTGACAGCCACCGGAAGGACACCCGAAGCCATTACTCCTGCAGGCGAAGCGATACAGATATTCTTGTCCAAATAGGTATAACGGAGCTCGGAAGTGAAATCTCCTTTACTATCTACGTGCATCACACGAAAAGCAGTAGTGGAATGATCTATGCCTCCTTTATCCAATGAAGAGGTACAAACACTGTAAACATCTCCCTGTTTCTTCATATAGTTAATATGCCAATGACCATATACCCATGCTTTCAAGTTGTACTCATTCAGATTAATGCTTCCGGCATTCTTGCTCTTAAAAATAAAGGTATCTTCGTATGTCAGCAAATCATGATTGAAAACAACAACAGGAGTTCCGGGGCGGATATGAGCCAGGTCGTTCTTCAACCAACGACAGACGTCATCGGAAGTATAGCCTGGAGCATGGTCTCCTCCGGGCATCGGCGTAACAACATAGTGCACATTACCTGCATCAAAAGAATAATATACCGGCCCATAAATGCTTTCAAAAAGTTCTTCGCCATACTTCCCCTTTACCAAATCATGATTTCCGATACAATAAAAGACAGGACAGTCCATATTTTCCGTATTCATCAGTTTGATATGAGCCTTCAAGCCTTTTTCATAGCAGATATCCCCGGTATGAATGATAAAAGCCGCCTGTTCATTCCTGGCATAGTCACGCACATTATTCACCCAGTCTGCATGGTTTTCCGTATTAAATATCTCTGTATCAGCAATATGAATATACCTGTGGGAGCCGTTTTTACGAATCCGTCCACTGTAAGGGATCAAACCGAAATCATAACCGGACTGTTTCTTTTCTATTTTATGATAATGACGGTTAAATGTTTTATACCCCGAAGGAGTGGTAATGAAAATAAAACGTTCACGCTCATGACCGGGTAAAGTAAAACTACCGTCGGCAGCCGTTTCAACCACATTCAAGCCATCGGATACTTTGATGCCCGCCAGCGGTTTTTCACTTTGGTCAAATACGCCATTCTTGTTTTTATCTACATATACATGGCCCGTGTAAGCAGCCATCACCGGCATTGCGGCCAACATCAGGCACGATAATAAAAAGGTCTTTTTCATGAATATCTATTTTTATCAACTCTTATTTTAATCAAGTTCGAATTTCGAAAGGACAAAACCATGATCTGAAGGATAGAAAAAATCTTCTCCTTTAAAAGTAAAAGTTTTACCCAAACTATTGTCATAACACTCAGATGCTATCGCCTGAATGGTTTTTCCCTGATAATAAATAAAATCAATGCGGTCCATACGACACTCGGTTTCCAACGAATCCGCATCTGTCAGCCACGTTACTCCCAGATTGGCCACCGGATTGGGGTTCATCTCACGGAAACTATCTTTAAATCCCGCCTCTTCCATAGCAATGGAAACAGGCCAATCCACCACTGCACCACCATGAAGATACAGGTTACGGGTAGCTTCCGTCCAATCCAGATGAGAATGCACGTTAAAATCACCGCCCATTATAATTGGAATACTGTCGGCCTCTGCCAACAAGGGTTGAAGAACAGACAAAATCTTATGTATTTCCTCATCACGTGTTCCCTCCATCTCCCAAGCCAATATTTCTTCCTTGGATTTATCCGTCGGGACCAAACGCATATCAGGAAGATAATGCAACCAAGTATTAAAAACACGGACGGGTTTCCCATCCACATCTATCATCACTCCGCCAAAATTAAAGGTACTTATGCTGTCGGCAAAAGCATATTTCCGAATAATGGGATAACGGCTATAAATAGAAAGATTATCAGAAATGAGATTGTACGAATATCCCAATGAGTCGGCTACCATCGGGGCAGCTCCATAAGTTTCAATCATCAAGACCACATCAGCCTCACTTTTTTTCAGAATATCAATAGTTCCCTCACACCCTTTTCCGGAATAAGTTTTTGAATGACCGCCATGCCATACATTCCATGAAAGGACAGTCAGCGTCTTTTTCGACTCTTTTGAAGATGTGCAAGCTGCCAATGCACACAAGCAAAGGACTACTACCCCAATAAAATTTCTTGTTATCATCATAGATTAGACTTGTTAATTCCGGACAAAGATAGTGAATTATTCAGGAGACAACACTATAAAATATACCCTAAATAGGGTATTTCCGCCATGAACATCTTCCCCTATCTTTGCATTATAAAATCAGAACCCACTAAATGAAAAGATTATGGCAAGAATAAAAAAAGAATTGACCGAACTCATCGGAGGAACTCCCTTGTTGGAACTGTCACGCCTTAGTAAAAAACACGATGCGAAAGCGCAAATAATTGCCAAACTGGAATACTTCAATCCCGGAGGAAGTGTAAAAGACCGTATAGCCCTGGCAATGATAGAGGATGCAGAAGCCAAAGGAATCTTGAAACCCGGAGCGGTTATCATTGAACCAACCAGCGGCAACACCGGCGTAGGGTTAGCATGGGTTGCCAGCGTGAAAGGTTACAAAGCCATACTGACCATGCCCGAAACCATGAGCGAGGAACGCCAGAACCTGTTAAAAGCCATGGGAGCACAATTGGTACTGACCGAAGGTGCAAAAGGAATGAAAGGAGCCATAGAAAAAGCGGAGGAATTGCGTGACCGGACTCCGAGAGCCGTCATTCTGGGACAATTCGAAAACCCGGCGAATCCCGCCGCCCATGCACGTACCACTGCGCAGGAAATATGGAACGACACGGACGGAAAGGTAGACATCTTTGTTGCCGGAGTCGGTACAGGCGGCACTTTAAGCGGAGTAGCGGAAGGATTAAAAAAACAGAATCCCCATATACAGATTGTAGCTGTAGAGCCGGATAACTCCCCCGTCCTTTCGGGAGGAAATCCGGGACTGCACAAGATACAAGGTATCGGGGCCGGATTTATCCCTCATACCTACAATGAAAAATTAGTAGACAAGATAATCCGGGTGAAAGACGATGACGCCATCCGCACAGGACGCGAACTCTCTCTGACGGAAGGGTTATTGGTCGGAATATCTTCGGGAGCAGCTGCCTATGCCGCATTGGAACTGGCCAAACTCCCCGAAAATGAAGGAAAACAAATTGTAGTAATCTTGCCCGATACGGGGGAACGATATTTGTCTACCGTGCTTTATGCTTTTGAAGAATACCCATTATCATAAAATGAGATGAACATAGCTGCATTAATTTCAGGAGGAGTAGACAGCGCGGTTGTCGTACATCTCCTCTGCGAACAAGGATACAAACCGGATCTTTTCTATATTAAAATCGGAATGGACGGTGACGAAGATCTCACCTGCACGGCAGAAGAGGACATTGAACTATGTACCGCCACCGCCCGCAAATACGGTCTGAGCCTGAATATCATTGACCTGCACCGACAGTACTGGGATAATGTAGTGGCATACGCCATCGATAAAGTGAAACGCGGTCTTACTCCCAACCCGGATGTAATGTGCAACAAGCTCATCAAATTCGGATGTTTTGAGCAGGAAGCAGGGCATTTATATGACAAGACAGCTACCGGACATTACGCCAGTATTCTTGAAAAAGACGGGAAAATATGGCTGGGAACCGCACAAGACCCCGTCAAGGACCAAACAGATTTCCTGGCACAAATAGATTATCTGCAAATTTCAAAACTGATGTTCCCTTTGGGAGGTCTGATGAAGAATGAGGTCAGGGATATCGCCCGCATTGCCAAACTGCCCAGTGCACAACGCAAGGACAGTCAAGGTATCTGCTTTCTAGGAAAAATCAACTATAATGAGTTCCTCCGCCGTTTCTTGGGTGAAAAAGAAGGGGATATCATTGAAATGGAAACAGGAAAACGGATTGGCACTCACAAAGGATATTGGTTTCACACCATCGGACAGCGCAAAGGATTGGGACTAGGTGGAGGACCATGGTTTGTTATCCGCAAAGATATAGACGAGAATATCATTTATGTCTCACATGGTTATGATACAGACAAACAATATGGGACAGACTTTGCCTTGCATGATTTTCATTTCATCACAGAGGACTTATGGAAGGGAGCACCTTCCGCAGATGTTTCTTTCAAGATCCGGCATACAGACACTTTCATGAAAGGAATATTGACACGGGAAGATAACTTGTTCCGAATCCACAGCCACGTCCCCTTACAGGGTATAGCCCCCGGACAGTTCGGTGTGCTGTATGACAAGAATGCGGAAATCTGTGTGGGAAGCGGTGAAATCACTTTATCCTAAATATAATATTCCACCACATCCACAATCCCTGCACGAAGGGCATATTTTGTTGCTTCGTGCACATTGTTCACTTCCAGCTTGCGAAAGATATTTTTGCGGTGAGTCATTACCGTATATACACTTAGGAAACGCTCAGCCGCAATCTCTTTCGTAGTCTTGCCCAATGCCATCAGTTTCAGAATTTCACGCTCCGTGACCGTAAGCGGTGAAACTAACTTATCTTTTTTGTCTTCTTTATGCTGCAACAGCCAGACTGCACGCGTACACATGTATTGTAAATGCTGTTTTGCCTTCCGCAGCCCTTCCTCTATCTCTATCATCGGCGCATCTTTCATCACCACGCTGAATGAAGTTCCGCTAAAAACCATACGCCGGATGAAATCCTCACTCAGATTATCGCTGAACAGAACAAAATGTGCCTCCTTAAACCGTTCCTGCAATATAAGCAAATATTCAGCCGAAGTATCAAACAATGTATAGTCCAACACTGCAACGGCATTGGGATTATCGACAAGAAGTCCGGTTAATTCACTCTGACTGCCGGCTTCCTTTATTGCGGCGAACCCTCCTATCCGACCGGCCACCGTTTTCATACCTTCACGGGTAATATCCTGATTATCGATAAGTAGCAATGTTTTCATGCCCATACATTTTAACTAGGGAAACTTACTGAAACAAAAAAGCCTTGCATCATTGTGTGCAAGGCTTCATTCTTCGGTGGGCGTTGACGGATTCGAACCGCCGACCCTCTGCTTGTAAGGCAGATGCTCTGAACCAGCTGAGCTAAACGCCCGATAGCCTCTTGTTTCAAAAGCGTTGCAAAGATACGGCTATTTCCGATAACTGCAAATTTTATGCACACTATTTTTTTATTTATTTTTCAATCCAGCACTTAACACACTGAAATACAGAGGATAAATTACAAATCCTGTCTTATCATTCAAGAAACAAAAAAGGGAAACTATACCTTAATTATATATAGTTTCCCCTTTTTCCTTTTGAATTTATTTTATTCCTGCCCGAAACGCTTTGCCTGTTCGGCAATCAATTCCACATCATCAAAATAGTTAATCTTCATCGCCTTGCGTACTTCATCCAATGTAGCGGTTGCCGTAGCACGGGCTGTTTCGCATCCCTTACGTAACATATCGTAAATAGCCGGAATATCCTTTTCAAACTCTTTACGACGTTCGCGGATAGGCGTCAATTCTTCTTGCATAATAGCGGCAAGGAACTTCTTCACCTTCATGTCTCCCAATCCACCACGGGTGTAATGTGCCTTCAGTTCATCCAAATTAGGATAATCGGGCAAATAACGTCCAAAATGCTCAGGCTTACAAAAAGCATCCAGATAAGTGAATACTGTATTTCCTTCCAATTTACCCGGATCAGAAACTTTCAGGTGAGTAGGGTCGGTATACATGCTCTTCACTTTCTTTTCCACCTCGTCGGCTGTGTCCGACAAATAAATACAGTTACCCAATGATTTGCTCATCTTAGCCTTTCCATCCGTACCCGGCAGACGCAGACAAGCCGCATTGTCCGGCAACAGGATTTCGGGTTCTACCAACGTATCACCATAAATATGATTGAAACGACGTACAATTTCACGGGTCTGCTCAATCATCGGCTCCTGATCTTCACCCACCGGAACGGTAGTTGCTTTGAAAGCGGTAATATCAGCAGCCTGACTGATAGGATAAGTGAAGAACCCTACCGGGATGCTGGTTTCAAAATTACGCATCTGGATTTCGGTTTTCACTGTCGGGTTACGCTGCAAGCGTGACACTGTGACCAAATCCATATAATAGAAAGTCAATTCGCACAATTCGGGAATCTGAGACTGGATAAAGATGGTGGACTTCATCGGGTCCAGACCGACAGCCATATAATCAAGCGCCACCTCAATCACATTCTGACGCACCTTCTCGGGATTTTCTATATTATCGGTTAATGCCTGCGCATCGGCAATGAAAATAAAAGTCTTGTCATACAGTCCGGAATTCTGAAGTTCAACTCTGCGCTTCAACGAACCTACGTAATGACCGATATGCAATCTTCCCGTAGGACGGTCACCGGTCAGTATGATTTTTTCTTTTCCCATATCTCTTAAATATTATCTTATATTAAAAATTACGCAAAGATAGGAATATTCTGACACAAACACTTAACTTTGAACCGCTATTTCACATATAATAATTGTTTCGATGAATAAACTAAGACCGACCATTAAACTAGCTCTATTTATTTCTGTAGCAAGCCTGTTCTTTGCCGCATGTTCCGATGATGACGATAAAAGTATTCCCGTACCGGAACCTTCACGGATGATTACCGGAATTAAAGTGCATAAGATTTCGGATGTTATCACTTATCAGGGAATGATAAGCCTCACTTACGACAACAACAAACGGCTGACCCGCATTTATAGCAGTTCACCGTTAGCGGCAGTAAATTACACGTACAAAGAGAACTCTGAAGTCAGTTATACTTACTCTACGGAAAATTCTCCTTTGGTAGAAATAAGCACCTCGTTGGAAAACGGCAGAAGTTATGTATGCAAATTCTCCAACCGGGAAAATCCGGTAACCTATTCTTATGACAATGAAGGTTATCTGAAAAGCTGCAATAACAATGGAACCGTATTGGAATACAATTGGGAAAGCGGAAATCTATCTTCCATAACCACTACTCCAAGAGGAACTTACAACAGTGATTACAGAGTTTCCAATATCGCCAATGATTATAGTCTGGACTTGAACACACTGGCACAATGGATTGATGACCGCGAAAACTATACCACCGTAATGAACACTTTCGGACAGATGGCCGAAATTCTAGGGAAAAGAAGCGCCAATATTCTGGAAGACACTTATTATATATACGACTATAGTTTCCGGCAGGATGGAAGACTAAAAGATATGACCCTGATGGGCGGATCGGAAAATATAGGATATTCATTCCGCTTTTCGTATGCCGATGATACAGAAGTATCCGAATAAATATACAAAAAACAGAACATTCGGAGAGGATTTCAGACTTTTATTTTAATTTGTGTTGACAAAGATCTTGATTTATTTTGTTATCTTGGAAATAAGTCGTTACTTTGCACAAAATTTAGTAATGCTATGTATCCTACAGGAACAAAGATAATATAGACATACGAACAAATGCGTTAGTCCTCGTACGAGGATGGACGCATTTTTTTTAATATTTAGCGACATTAAAACAACTATTATAATAAAAGAAACTTTCAATGAAAAAGGATTTAAAGAAAGTCCTGGTATTGGGTTCGGGTGCACTCAAGATAGGCCAGGCAGGAGAGTTTGACTACTCAGGTTCACAAGCGCTGAAAGCATTGCGCGAAGAAGGCATTCATTCGGTGTTGGTAAATCCTAACATCGCGACTATCCAGACTTCGGAAGGCATAGCCGACAAGGTTTATTTTCTTCCTGTCACTCCCTTCTTTGTTGAAGAAATTATCAAAAAAGAACAACCGGACGGTATTTTATTGGCTTTCGGTGGACAAACTGCATTGAACTGCGGTACCGAACTTTACCTGAACGGTACACTGAAGAAATATGGTGTAGAAGTATTGGGTACTTCGGTAGAAGCCATCATGTACACTGAAGACCGTGATTTATTCGTAAAGAAGCTGGATGAAATTCCGATGAAAACCCCGAAGAGCCACGCCGTGGAAAGTATGGAAGAGGCTCTGAAAGCTGCCCGCGAAATCGGTTATCCGGTTATGGTACGCTCCGCATACGCACTAGGTGGTTTAGGCAGCGGTATCTGTCCGGATGAAGAAGCTTTCATCAAACTGGCTGAAAGTTCATTCGCATTCTCTAAACAGATCCTGGTTGAAGAGTCATTGAAAGGTTGGAAAGAAATAGAATTCGAAGTAATCCGCGATGCCAACGACCATTGTTTTACAGTGGCAAGCATGGAAAACTTCGACCCGCTGGGAATCCATACCGGTGAATCTATCGTGGTGGCCCCCACTTGCTCTCTGACAGAAGAACAAGTAACAATGTTGCAAGATTTGTCTACAAAATGTATCCGTCACTTGGGTATTGTGGGTGAATGTAATATCCAGTATGCTTTCAATGCAGAAACGAATGACTACCGTGTTATCGAAGTAAATGCACGCCTGAGCCGTTCTTCTGCCTTGGCTTCTAAAGCAACCGGATTCCCTCTGGCATTCGTTGCCGCCAAAATCGCTTTAGGCTACACACTAGACCAGATTGGCGAGATGGGTACTCCCAACTCAGCCTACGAAGCTCCCCAGTTGGATTACTTGATTTGTAAAATCCCCCGTTGGGACTTGACTAAATTCGCAGGTGTATCACGCCAGATTGGCTCCAGCATGAAGTCTGTGGGTGAAATCATGTCTATAGGCCGTTCTTTCGAAGAAATCATTCAGAAAGGTCTTCGTATGATAGGTCAGGGTATGCATGGTTTCGTAGGAAATGACCATACTAAATTTGAAAACCTGGATGAGGAACTGGCCAACCCGACAGACCTCCGTATTTTCTCCATCGCCTCGGCATTGGAAGAAGGATACAGCATTGAACGCATCCACGAACTGACCAAAATCGACCCGTGGTTCCTGGGTAAGTTGAAAAACATCGTTGACTATAAGGCCAAACTTTCGACTTATAATAAGATTGAGGATCTGCCCGAAGATGTGCTTCGCCAAGCTAAAGTATTAGGCTTCTCCGACTTCCAGATTGCACGCTTCGTATTGAAAGCCAGTGGCAATATGGAAAAGGAGAACTTGGCTGTACGCGCCCGTCGTAAAGCTTTGAATATCCTTCCGGCTGTCAAGCGTATCAATACCGTCGCATCTGAACATCCCGAATTGACCAATTACCTGTATATGACATACGCTACTACGGGTTATGACGTCAATTATTATAAAAACGAAAAATCGGTAGTTGTATTAGGTTCAGGCGCTTACCGCATCGGTTCATCCGTGGAATTCGACTGGTGCTCTGTAAATGCTGTCCAAACCGCACGCAAGTTGGGTTACAAATCCATCATGATTAACTATAACCCCGAAACAGTTTCTACCGACTATGATATGTGCGACCGTCTGTATTTTGACGAACTTTCATTTGAACGTGTACTTGACGTGATTGATCTGGAGCAGCCGGGTGGTGTCATTGTATCGGTAGGTGGACAAATACCTAATAACCTAGCAATGAAGCTTCACCGTCAGTCGGTACCTGTATTGGGAACTTCTCCGCTTTCTATCGACCGTGCGGAAAACCGTCATAAATTCTCGGCCATGCTTGACCAACTGGGTATTGACCAACCGGCATGGAAAGAATTGACCAGCCTGGAAGACATGGAAGAATTTGTAAACAAAGTAGGTTACCCGGTATTGGTCCGTCCTTCCTATGTACTCTCGGGCGCTGCCATGAACGTATGCTATAACGAAGATGAACTGAAGGAATTCTTGCAGATGGCTAAAGAAGTTTCTAAAGAATATCCGGTAGTCGTATCCCAATTCATGCAAGATACTAAAGAAATAGAATTCGACGCTGTAGCCCAAAACGGTGAAGTAGTGGAATATGCCATCTCCGAACACATTGAATATGCAGGTGTCCATTCAGGTGATGCCACATTAGTATTCCCGGCTCAGAAAATTTATTTCGAAACAGCACGCCGTATCAAGAAGATTGGTCGCCGTATCGCTAAAGAATTAAACATTTCCGGTCCGTTCAACATGCAGTTCCTGGCTAAGAACAATGAAGTGAAAGTGATTGAATGCAACCTGCGCGCATCACGTTCATTCCCGTTTGTTTCCAAAGTATTGAAACGCAACTTCATTGAAACCGCAACCCGCATCATGTTGGGTGCTCCATACAGCCAACCGGACAAGTCGGCATTCGATATTGACTGGATCGGTGTGAAAGCTTCCCAGTTCTCTTTCTCCCGTCTGCACAAGGCAGACCCTGTATTGGGTGTAGATATGTCTTCAACAGGTGAAGTGGGTTGTATCGGTGATGACTTCCATGAAGCTTTGCTGAACTCTATGATTGCTGTCGGTTTCAAGATTCCTACAAAATCTGTCATGTTCTCGTCAGGTGCCACCAAATCCAAAGTAGATTTGCTGGAAGCAAGCCGTATGCTGGCAGAAAAAGGATATGAGATCTATGCAACTGCCGGAACCGCAACTTTCTTGAATGCACACGGAGTAAATACCACACCGGTTTACTGGCCGGATGAAAAGCCCGATGCAGAAAACAATGTCATGAAGATGATTGCCGAACATAAATTCGACCTGATAGTCAACATTCCGAAAAACCATACCAAACGTGAGCTGACTAATGGTTACAAAATTCGTCGTGGAGCAATCGACCACAATATTCCTTTGATTACCAACGCCCGTTTGGCAAGTGCTTTCATTGAAGCATTCTGTGAAATGAGTGAAAAGGATATTCAGATAAAGAGCTGGCAAGATTACAAATAATCTTTCTTAGGGATATTCAAAAAGGAGCTGATTCGTTTTTCCTGAATCAGCTCCTTTTTTATCTCCTAACGGGAAAGATCATTAAAACGATAAGTAAAAGTAGCCATCGCATAACGTCCCAATCCCCAAGTCCAAGTTTCTCCCTGTCCGGTATCATTCATCCAACGATTGACAAAATCCCGTTGTTGCAGAATATCAACAACCTGAAATTTAAGCAACCCTCTTTTCCCTTTCAGAAAACTGTAAGTCAGCTCACCGTTCCAAAGCCACTGCGTCGTATTGGAGGCCTCATCCTTATATCCCCTGCGATTCATACTTCTCACAACGGTATAAAGATTCAAGTTGAGAGGTAACTTCAGTCGACACTCCGCGCCATAATAAAAGTCATACGTCCTGTAATCCGAATTGTTTGTATAACTGTTATCGGCTTGCTGATAAGTGATTGCTCCATTTATCTTAAACTCATGCTCTTCCAATTTATAGGCAAACTCCACATCCTGCATCAAGGAAAGCATTTGGGAGGTGTTACGATCATTCTCATTGGCTTCTCCCATTATCTGCACATACGAAACCCTCCGGTTATAATTTGCATTAGTAGCAAGACGAGCGAAAATTTTCTTGAATAATTTATTCGTATAATATATATTCCCGCCAATGCCCCAATTACCATTTATATTCTCGGGCCGACTGGTATATACCCCACTCTTCTCATCATAGGTTCTTTTCCGGCTTATATCATTTATCGTATTATTATATCTCAAACCACAATATAACATTTCCTGCTTTTCCATATTTCCTCCTCTGTAATTCACAGATATACTTTGCCCGAAAGCGGGTTTCAGCCCCGGATTCCCCATTGTTATGTTCAGAGGATTAGTATAATCGGGCACAGACAACAAATCATAAATGGAAGGCTGCCGGGTGTATCCGCTATAATACACACTCATATTATGGTTATTGCCCAAATCATAATCAAAATGCAGTTCGGGCACTATGTTCAACACGGTAATGGTCGTATCTATCTTCACTTTTCCCCTGTTGCTTTTCGTCGTAGACTTCTGAGGCGACAGCCCAAACCGGATATTCAACCTCACTTTTCTCCAATTAAGTGTGGTACGCAGTCCGAATTCATTGGAATGAAGATCATTACGAGTATAATCACTTAAACTATCCACCCTTCCTGCCTCATAACCAGATGGAAGACTTCCCCACAAAGCATCCTCATCCAAATTGTACGTAACCGCATTATTACTCTGCCGTTGATACTCATGCCGATAATAAACCTGAAGCATTTGTTTTCCTATTGGCTCCGTATAGCTGACCTCCCCCGCCAATAATAAATTTCTGGCAGGTGACTCCCGGTATTGATTTCTATATAAAACCGAATCTGCCCCCAGGTCATTCTTCAATTGATAATAAGTAATAGACGATTGCTGATAATTACCACTCGCCTGATTACTATAATCATTTCTTAACTCTATGGAGAGTTTCCGGCCGATATCATTCAAATTATGAGTGAGCAAAAGATTATTGCCTATCATCAGATTGTTCGTCTTATTTTGAGAATTTCCCGTATTTTTATTTATCCTGAACTCAGGAGGAATCATTGCATCGTCCCTCCAAGGCTCTGAAACATAGTCCAAAGGATTGGTACTGAAAGTCGCCGAAATATTTTCTGATACCGAATTTAACCGGCTATGATTGATGTTATGCCTGAAATTAATTTCCGTCCGGTCACTCAAACTTCCCGTCAGATATATATTCTCCCAAAAAGAACTATTCCTACCCGTACTCAAGCCTTTATTATAGGCATATTGGCTACCGTTAGGCAGATATTCTTCTGACTGGCTTCGCGATTCATCCGCGCTTTTATTATTATTATATGAAGCACTGACATTGAGGTTGAGCTTCTTTATTTCCGTTCCCAAGCTAAAACCAATATCCTTCATTTGAGCAGGATTATCGGCCATATCACTGATAAAATTACCATATCTGGGGAGTTTTCCTAAATCACCATACAAGGACATCCGCCATTTTCCGACAAATTTATTCAAACTCATTTTCGCTCCATACATATCCCCCGAACCTTTCAAAGCTGAAACGTCCCCCATTAATCCATCTGTCAAATCCTTCTTGGTCTTCACATCCATCACCGTTTTCTTCTTACCGTCTGACACCCCTGTCATTTGCTCTTTATCCGACTGCTGCTCGTATACCTTTACCTCTTTCAAAGCATCTACCGGCATATTGTTCAAAGCAACTTTGCTATCTGCAAAAAACTCCTTTCCATTTAATAAGATCTGAGTGATTTCCTTTCCATGAAAATTCATCTTGCCGGATTTCTCGTCTAATTCCAATCCGGGAAGCTGCCTCACCAAATCCTGCAGAACAGCTCCTTCCGATGTCTTAAAGGCTCCGGTATTATATACTAATGTATCTCCGGACATCTTCATTTTCTGCAGTTCGGCCTTTATAACCGTTTCATCCAATACAATACTGGAAGGTTTCATCATCAGAGCACCTCCATAAACTTCTTTCCGATAAGCAGGAATATTCACTTTTTTTTCAATGGTTTCATATCCTAAAAAAGAAGCCCTTATTAAATAATTACCGGGATTCATAGGGTACAAACGGAAAACACCCTTCTTATCGCTCACCGTACCTTCTATAAAACTCGTATCAGGCAAAGAATAAAGTTGGATATTTACATCCGGCAAAGGATCGGGATAAGGGCGTTCTCCCTGTTCTCTGACAGAACCCGTCAAATGATAAGCTTTTTCTTTTCTTGCTTTATCTGAATCAAGCTTTTCCTGTCCACTAACCGGGAGAACAAAAGACAATATAATAAACAACGAGAACAGTTTAGTCATCTTGAAATATCAACAGGGTCCTATTTCAATGCTTCCGCAATGGCATTCATCAGATATCCAAATTCTTCTTTCTCATACCCGATGGAAGTATAAACGGCTTCTCCTTCTTTATTGAAAAGATAGGCGCGAGGAATTGACTTTTCAGCAAATAAAGAGAACACCTCACGTTTAGGATCGGGATATAACGGGAAAGTGAATTTCTTCCGTTCATTATAAGCCCTCAACTGTTCATCCGTATGCTCACGACCAATTACTAATAATACGAAGTCCTTGTTATCTTTATATTCAGGCCACAAAGTCTTCTCTATTTCAGCCAGTTCCAGCTGACATGGCCCGCACCAAGTGGCAAATAAGCTCACCAAAACGACCTTACCTTTCAATTCAGCCGAAGAAACATCTCCATATACCGCAGATTTTAGATGAAAATCAGGTAATTTATCTCCTTTTTTCAATTCTTGAGCATTTACGGCAAATACCATGCAAAGCATCATGAACAATAATCCTAACTTTTTCATTTTCATAGTTCTCAATATTTAATTATGGAATAACAAAGACAAATATATCTGTTTTTCTTATATTTGCCGCCAGAAAATATTATTTTTTAGCCTATGATGACTTTTATTTCATGTGCCAAAACAATGACCGGACGGAGCAAAATACAAACTCCTGTTACCAGCACACCACAATTCCAAACCGAAGCAATACAGAATGCACTTGATATGTCCCAATTCTCTGCTGAAGAACTGGAACGACTTTTACGTGTGAACAGCAAAATAGCAGCGGAGAACTATATGCGATTTCAAGATTTCTGTTCGGACTCTCCCTCGGCTTTAGCTGCCTTACTGGCTTATACCGGTATAGTATATAAACGTATCCATCCACAGGACTTTACTCCTGAAGATTTTCAATATGCACAGGATCACTTGCGGATCACTTCTTTTCTTTACGGATTACTCCGCCCGTTAGACCAGATCAAGAATTACAGAATGGAAGGAGATATCAAACTGCCCGAACGTGGAGGAATATCCATGTTTGACTATTGGAAGCCGATTCTGACCGACACCTTTATCAAAGAAATTAAAGCAAGAGGAGGAATACTAATCAATCTGGCAAGTGGGGAGATGAAAGATTTATTCGACTGGAAACGCGTGGAGCAGGAAGTACAAGTGATCACGCCGGAATTTCAGGTATGGAAAAAAGGGAAATTAACCACCGTTGTGGTTTATGCAAAAATGTGCCGTGGAGAATTGACACGCTTCATCATTAAAAACCGGATAGAGAATCCTGGGGATTTCAAAGGATTCAAATGGGAAGGATTCAGTTTTGATGCCGGACACAGCACAGATACCCACTATCTTTTTAGCCTTCTTTCATAAAAAAATATTAAATAGTCAACCTACTCAAACTTTTTATCAGCACTCATGTTATTTAGTTGAATTTGGGAAGATAAACCTGGACAATAATTAACTAATAGAAATGAGTATGAAAAAATTAATGTTTTTGCTGGCTGCGGCCAGTTTAAGTTCTGTAGCGTTTGCGCAACAGAAAAGCAATTCACAAAACGTCCTTGTAGGCGAGAGTGTAGATGTAATGGAGGTACCTGTGGATAAGTACAAGGTAGAGACCAATCACTTCTTCGATAATTGGTTCTTCTCTGTTGGTGGAGGTGCACAAGTACTGTTCGGCGATCAGTCCGATCTTGGTAAATTCAAGAAACGTATTGCTCCCGCTCTTCAAATATCAATCGGCAAATGGTTTACTCCCGGCTTAGGATTACGTTTGCAATATAGTGGTTTGCAGTCGAAGAGTTTTTCCAGTGAACCTTCCGCATATTCCAAACCTCACATGTTAAGCGAAGGATACTATCAGGATAAGTTCAACTACATGAATTTGCATGGTGACATCTTATTTAATGTCAGTAACATGATAGCCGGATATAATGAAGACCGCATATACGACTTCGTGCCATTCGTAGGTTTCGGTTTTGCCCACTCATATGATGCTCCACGTCGTAATTCACTGGCATTCAATTTCGGTATCATCAATACATTCCATCTGGCCAGTGCCTGGGACTTGAATCTGGAACTTTACGGAATGGGTACAGAAAACAAATTTGATGGAAAAACCACCAGTAAAGGCCCTGATTTTATGGCAGGTGCTACAGTGGGTATCACTTATAAATTTCCACAAAGAGGATTCAAACCTGCTCCGGATGTAGATGCTATCATGGCACTTACCTCTTCACAAATGGATGCCATCAATACCGCTTTGGCTCAACAGATAGAACAAAACCGTCAATTAAAGGCCCAACTTGCCAACCAACCCACTGAAGTGGTTACAGAACAAGTGACAGTGAACCAAATTGCTCCGGCTCCTCAATCTGTATTTTTCCAGATCGGTTCAGCGGTTCTTCCTACCAACTCTACTGTAAATTTGCAACAAATCGCAGATCTGGTAAAAGACAACCCGGGACTAAAATTGAAAGTAACCGGTTATGCTGATAGTGATACAGGTAGCGCTGCATGGAACAAGCAGTTAAGTGAAGACCGTGCCAACAACGTGGCTAATGAACTGGTTAAATTGGGTGTCAACAAAAACAATCTGATTATCAGCGGAATGGGTGGTGTCAACACCTTAACTCCTCCGGCATTCAACCGTCGTGTAATTATCGAAGCCCAATAATATACACTGATTTCTGTCAGCAGAAGATAATCATGCCCGCAATTCCTTATAAAAACAGTATTGCGGGCATTTATTTTTTAGATGGAATAGCCCCACTGATCCAGTGCAAACTTCCAATTCTCTTCCACTAACCGGACCGTACGGTCGTCATACTTATACTTATTCTTCTTATATCCCTTCTTTCCGCCTATATATTGGCTGATAGCCGGAGCAGCTGCTTCGAATCCGGGAATAGAAAGAGATTTATAGATATGCTCGGTCATAGCCATTGCATCCGCTTCAAAATCCTCGAACTTCACTTCCATCAAATTTCCTTCAGGAATGAATTGTTTATCCGCCTCATATTTATGATACAGCTTGGCATAAATGGAAAGCACATTCTGTTCCAACGCCTCTGGAGAAATATCCTCCAGTTTCAACGGCTGGATTGTATTGGTGAAGAAATTCCTTGTAGATTCGAATACCGTATACGGATTACGCATCAAATAGATGAATTTGGCATTCGGAAACATCTTGACCAACTCTTTTACACGGCCTGTATGAGGCGGATTCTTACTTAAGAATTGTGTTCCGCCTGTATTCCAAAGAGAAATTTTAATAAGTTTGGTGAATATATCCTCAAACACTTTCAATTCCTCATCACTGATATCATTGAATAACAAATATTTATCAGCATATTCCTGTTGGTACTTAGGCAGGAACCAAAAGTTATAATAGGTATAGGGCATCATATTGGCCAATGCAAACTCTTCCTCCTGAGGCAAGTCTACAGCCAGTTCCATATTATCCGTCGGACGCTTGTCGGGCATCAGCCAACTCATATTCTTCTTGAAAAAAGGCTGTCCCCACATCATCAGGTGAGGAAACACCGTCTGATAAGTAGTATTATATCCGAAATGTTTGTCACAAGAGAACACATTATGCATAAAGGTAGTCCCGCTACGCCAATGTCCGAGGATAAAGACCGGATCGTGTTCCAAAGGCTTGTCGGCCAACAGTTTCCTGTATCGCTTTTCCTGCAATGGAGCCAAGGTGGAAAGCAAACGGCATACTGCTTTCGTCAAACGGTATTTTCCTCTATATGCCGGATCAATTTCCCTTCCCGCAGTAATCGCCTTGAACGTTTTCCAATCGGCGCCTACCAATGTATTAATCGGCAGCTTGTTGAATTCAAGTAATCCCATTACTTTTCTTTTTTTAATTGTACGCTGTTATTTTTCTATCTTGACTGAAATGCCTTGACGGTCCAATTCTTTCACCACCTTTTCTATGGCTTCATAATGTTCCTCACCAATACCCATAGCTGCCAGATTCAAAGTAGGAACTTCCATGGCATTCAGCATATCTTTGGCTTCCACTCTGTCTATAATCATCCCCACCGCACTGGTGTTATTGGTAATGGGGTCAATCAGAATAAAAGAACCGCAAGCTTTATTCTTTTGATAAGAATCAAAGAAAAGCGGCTTGGCGGTAGTAAATGTCACACGGGCAATCTGATTCAATTGCAAAGGCAGATCCTCCTTTTTCAATTTACCGTTTTCAACAGACAGATGCTCCATCGTATTCACATCCACTTTATACTTAATGCTATCTATACGGGTACGTCCTGTATTGGTGGTATGCTTGATAAAGAAAGATTTGTCAAGGTCCATCGCCTCCTCATCCATCCATACCAACATGGCTTCAAAGTTACGATCTATCACAGGCACATTATCGGCATGCACCAACATATCTCCGCGAGACACGTCAATCTCATCCTCCAAAGTCAATGTCACTGCTTGCGGCGGGAAAGCATACTCTAACTCACCATCATAAGTAACAATACTCTTGATATGAGATTTCTTGCCGGAAGGCAAAGCCATCACCTCATCTCCTTTATGGATGACACCGGAAGCAACCTTTCCACAGAAACCGCGGAAATCCAGATTCGGTCTTAATACATACTGAACCGGGAAACGGAAATCAGTCAGATTATGGTCATTCTCGATGGAAACCGTTTCAAGCAATTCCAATAAAGAAGTACCTTTGTACCATGGCGTACGTTCAGATTTCTGCACCACATTGTCACCGTCAAGTGCCGAAAGAGGAATACAAGTCACATCCGGGATTCCCAATGGCTCTACAAATTTCTTATATTCGGTCACGATTTCGTTGAAACGCTCCTCCGAAAACCCGACAAGGTCCATCTTGTTCACCGCCAGCACCACATGCTTTATTCCCAATAAAGATACCAGAAAAGTATGGCGGCAGGTCTGCGTAATCACACCCAAGCGAGCATCTACCAAGATTATGGCAAGATTGGCAGTAGAACCTCCGGTAATCATATTGCGGGTATATTGTTCATGTCCCGGAGTATCGGCTATGATAAATTTACGGTTGTTCGTTGAAAAATAACGGTAAGCTACATCAATCGTAATACCCTGCTCGCGCTCTGCTTTCAACCCGTCGCACAACAAAGCGTAATCTATATGGTCACCTGCATTCCCCACACGTTTGCTGTCACGTTCCAAAGCGGCAAGCTGGTCCTCGTACAACTTCTTGCTGTCAAACAACAGACGTCCTATCAGGGTAGACTTTCCATCGTCTACCGAACCGGCTGTCAACAGGCGTAGCAAGTCTTTCTGTTCATCCTTATCTAAATATTCCTTTATATTCAGTTTATTCTCCATCACCCATTCCTTCATTTTAAATTCCTACTTATCCATTTAAAAATATCCTTCACGTTTCTTCTGCTCCATACTGGCATCCTGGTCGAAATCAATGACACGGGTAGTACGCTCGCTTTTGGTAGTGGTCATCATTTCCTCTACAATTTTCTCAATCGTATCGGCATCACTCTCTACGGCCCCGGTCAAAGGCCAACACCCCAAAGTACGGAAACGCACTTTCTTCATTTCAATACGGTCCCGATATTCTTCGGGCAGTCGGTCATCATCAGCCATAATCAGATTTCCATCTATATTCACCACAGGACGTTCCTTGGCAAAATAGAGCGGCACGATAGGAATATTTTCCAAACGGATGTACTGCCAGATATCCAGCTCAGTCCAGTTGCTTAATGGAAACACACGGATACTTTCCCCTTTATGAATCTTAGCATTATAAATATCCCACAACTCAGGACGCTGGTTTTTAGGATCCCACTGATGAAAACGGTCACGAAAAGAGAATATACGTTCTTTGGCACGTGACTTTTCCTCATCACGACGTGCTCCACCAAAGGCGGCATCAAACCTGTATTTATCCAACCCGTGAAGCAACGCCTGTGTCTTCATTAAATCGGTATGCACTTTGCTGCCATGCGTAAAAGGCCCTACTCCGGCATTAAAAGCCTCCATATTACTTTCCACTATCAAATTCCATCCATGTTCTTTGGCGTATTGATCACGGAACTCTATCATTTCCCTGAATTTCCATTTAGAATCGATATGCATCAAAGGGAAAGGCACTTTTCCCGGATAGAAAGCCTTCTCTGCCAAACGTACCATGACAGACGAATCTTTACCAATACTATAAAGCATAACAGGATTCTCAAATTCAGCTGCCACTTCACGAATGATATGGATAGACTCCGCTTCCAGTTCCCTTAAGTGGCTCAATTTATAATTTTCTTCCATTTTATAATGAATTATATTTTTTCTCCTTTTTTACCAACAATGGGGAGCACCAACTCCAACAAAGTATTGACCGACTCTTCCAAACTCAGCTTAGAAGTATCCAAAGATAAGGCAGGATGCTCCGGAGCTTCAAAAGGGGCGGAAATTCCGGTAAAGTTCTTGATTTCACCCCGACGTGCTTTGGCATAAAGTCCTTTCACATCACGTTTCTCACACTCTACCAAAGGAGTGCTGACATAGATTTCCAGGAAATCCTCTATCCCGATAATACGGGCAGCCATCTGCCGAAGCTCATTGCCGGGACTGATGAAAGCGGCAATGGTAATGATTCCCGTATCAACAAACAACTTGCCTATTTCGGCTATGCGACGGATGTTTTCCACACGATCCTCTGCCGAAAAGCCCAAATTATTATTGATGCCACTACGAATATTATCCCCGTCCAATATACGGCAGAGCAAACCACGTTTATGTAATTCACGTTCCAAAGCTATGGCAATAGTACTCTTACCGGAACCGCTAAGTCCCGTCAGCCACAGCATAACTCCCCGTTGTCCCAGCAGTTCTTCTTTATCTTTCCGGGAAAGCATACGGTCAAAGATAGGATATATATTTTCCTCTTCCATTCTCTATTTTCATTTTGTCTTTAACTTCATCAAAAAGGCCATATCAGCGGTATCAGAATAACCGAAATTATAAATGTCAATATATTCAACGGCAAACCGATACGTACAAAATCCGTAAACTTATAGTTTCCGATACCCTGCACAATCAAATTAGTCTGATAACCGATAGGAGTGGAAAAACTGGCAGATGCAGCGATGCAAATGACAACAAAAAAGGGCATCGGACTTACCCCCAACTGATTGGATAAGGAAAGGGCAAGCGGAAAAGCCAATGCGGCGGCGGCATTATTGGTTATCAGTTCGGTAAACAGATTTGTAATGATAAACAAAACAGCCAGCAACACATGCGGACTGTAGTCATCACTCATATCAATGATTCCATGCGCAATGATATCCGCCACTCCGGAATTTACCATGGCGCGACTTATAGCAAACGCACAGGCAATGGTTATCAAGATATCCCATGATATATATTTTGTATATTTACGTGCCGGAAAAAGTTTGGTCCATGCCATTATCACAGTCGTTACAGCTGCAAAAAAGAACATATCAAGATCAATACCGGGAAGTAATTCTTCCATAAAAGGCAACTCTCCTACTGTTGCCCCCACAATCATCAGCACCAATAAAGTCAATGCAAACCAACGTTTCTTTCTCCCGGCTTTCGGCTCGGTATCTTTGCCATTGGCCAATAACACGAATACAGAAGAATCTCCCCATGTAGAGATAAATGAATCATCCGCCCATAGCACCAAAGTATCTCCCTCATGAAACTTCACCCGTGACAGATTATCTACAATACTAACTCCGCTTCGTTTTATTTCTTTTACTTCAGCACCATAATGACGGACAAAATTAAAATCCCCCACCCTTTTATTGATACCCGGGAAACGAGCACCTATCACCGCCTCAACACGATGAAAAGAAGACGCATCCGCTTCCCCATGTTCGTCGCCTACCGTGTCTTTCCGAACCTCCGGCAATAACCTGGAAGAAAAAAACAACAAATAAACAATTCCTGCCAAAGCAATGAAAATACCCACCCGGCCTAATTCAAACATACCAAAGCCCTTATATCCGGCATCTAAAATCATACCATCCACCACCAGATTAGTAGAAGTCCCGATAAGCGTACACATTCCCCCCAGTATGGTAGCATATGAAAGAGGGATCAAGAATTTAGTTGCCGGAATGCGGACAGATTCCGCCCAACGTTTAATAATAGGAGCAAAAATCACAACCACCGGCGTATTATTGAGAAAAGCAGAAACAAAAGAAATAGCGGGCAGCATACGTGCCTGCGCCTTCATGACCGTTGTCTTCTCTTGAGGCAGAAGTTTCTTTATCAACTGTCCCAACGCTCCCGATTGCCGGACTCCTTCACTGATCAGGAAAAGCAACGCTACGGTAATCATCCCTTTATTACTGAATCCCTCCAACATCTCTTTCGGAGTCAATATACCGAAACAAAGAAAGAGTACAGTAACAGAGAACAGAATCATTCCGGGGCGCATTTTATCAAGGACTAATGCAGTCACCATCCCTATTAATCCCAAAAACACAATAATCATTTCGAATGTCAGCATCGTTTCCGGATATTAATTTCGTTTAACGACAAACCAAGGATTCAGCAAGTCCGGCTTGTTATATTTCAACGGTTCTTCTTTTCCCGCCTGATATATTTCTGCTCCGGATGCCTTGGCTATGGCATGACCGGCAGCCGTATCCCACTCCATGGTAGGAGCAAAACGGGGATATTCATCGGCCAGTCCCTCACATACTTTGCAAATCTTGATGGAACTGCCTACAGACACCAACTCCACATGAGGGTATATCTTTCGCTTTTCCTCAATATACTCTTCCGTTTCGGCCGACAGATGGGAACGGGAAGCAACAATGACAAAAACTTCATTTGTTTCGGCACAGGGCATACGAAATGCCGATGCCTTCATTTCTTCCAGTGAACGGCCTGCACGTCCGGTCACTCCTTCCATTTTATAAGCGCCGGTTGCCACTTCACCCCAATAAAGCGTTTCTTTGACAGGAACATAAATCACTCCAAAAACAGGAACTCCTTCTTTTACCAAAGCAATATTGACAGTAAATTCCCCATTCCGTTTTATAAATTCCTTTGTTCCATCCAAGGGATCGACTATCCACAACGTATCCCATTGCGCCCGTTTCTCGTAAGGCAAATGCTTTCCTTCCTCACTCAATACCGGATAGTCTGTTTCCTGCAAATAAGTCATAATGGTTTCATGCGCCTTACGGTCTGCAAGAGTCAGTGGAGAATTATCGGCTTTCCTTTCAACCTGAAAATCAGAAGAAGGATCATTATAAACGTTCAGAATTTCCTTACCGGCGGCTAAAGCCGCATCCATCGCTTTTAATATATATTCAGTCTGCATAGTGTTTACTTCCATTAAAATGCTTCTGTCATATTGAAATAGAACAAACTTTGATCATTGGCAAAATTACGTCCGAAATCCAGACGTACATTCATACGCGGCTGCACCTCGATACGAAGTCCCACACCGGCATTGGGAAGCACTCCTTCAATCTTACCCATGGTAGGCCCCATAAAACCGCACCCTCCCCATGCAACAAAACCCAAATGATGCAACATACGCTTTACCCATGTACTTTTATCCGTATTGAACATCTGACGATATTCGGCAAGCACCACATGAGAGGATTTATCACGATACTGCCCCATATAATATCCACGAAGATCAAAAGGAGTGCCACTTAAAGCATATTGGTTCATAGGAACATCCCCAAACACATTCTTGGTTTGGGCAGTCCAAGCTATAACTTTTCTATTTCCTACCTTTTTGTATTGGCGGTAGTCCACTTCCAAGCGGTAGAAGTTATTATCTCCTCCCAAAAACTTCTGGTACATCAGCCCACGAAAATCCAGATAAATACCTTTATAAGCATTGGCAGGAATATCCCGGCTGTCATAAGTCAGCAGAAATCCCACTCCCGAACTGAAATTGGAATATCCGTGAGCAGTGCCTCCCAACCTTTTGTAATCAGGCTGATCTACCAAATACTTGGCAGGCTCGGATATTTTATCATAACTCAAGTCAATCTGGGGACCGGCAAAGAAATTACTTTTACCCAAACGGAATAAAAACCACGGATTAATCTGGAAACCGCTATAACGATATTCACTGGTAGAGTCACTGCGCTCATAATGCTTATTGGTAGCATAGCCGATACCATAAAAATTCTCCAATGTATTCTTGTAAGTGAATTTTCCAAAAATACGGAATTTATCATTTTTGAAAAACAACTGAGGCTTCACCATCAGATTCAAGCCCCCCTCGAACATTACCGCAACAGCCATCGGCAACACAGAACGTTTCTGCAAGGTATCCGACGGATTCATACGAAATGTAACAAGAGCACTACCTCCTATTAACGCACCAAAGTCCGGAGTATAACTCGGTCCTCCCAATATATTATAATGTATATTGCGCTTAGCCACCTTCCGGCGTCTTAATTCTTTTTTTGAAAGTTGATGAATGGTGGTATCCTCAGGATTACTACCTATGTCACTTCCTTGTGCCGCCATATTCAAAGAACAAAGCAGGCACAGGACCAAGCTAAGTAATGTTATTTTCATATAATAGTTTATTGTCTGCCCAAAGTCCTTACTCAAAAAAACTTTCTACGGCAAATGAGTTTTCAAAAGTACAAAAGTCCTGCCAAAGAATAACGGTGTGTTGAATTTGTTTTTATTTAGTTCAAGAATCTTCACGTTCTTTATAATGTAACAATGTGTCAATATGCCAATGTGTCAATTACCATGCGGACATAGAGCAGCACATTGGCAAACCAGCACATTGGCAAATTATTTAAACAGTTTTTCCAAATCATCCTCATTAATCACGGAAAGAACCGTTTTACCATCCGGAGTATAATTAGGAGTAGCCACAGCAAATAAGCCATCCACCAAACCTGTCATTTCCTCATTCGTCAACACTTGTCCGGGAACAATTGCCGCCGCTTTAGCCAAAGTCAATGCCAGAATACTCTGCACCTCTTCTTTTACCTTGCCACCTTTTTCCATAGCTGTATGCACCATATTTTGGATCAAGTCTATCGGGTTAAGGCCTTCAATACCTGCAGGAACACCGTTTATGGCATAACTTCCTCCTCCCAAATCAGTCAGTTCAAATCCCAGGAAAGACAAGTCTTCCATAATTTCCTGCAAAATAGCCACTTCGGAAAGCGGAAACTGCACAATATCCGGAAACAGCATTCCTTGAGAAACACCTTGACGACGACTTATCTGGTCTATATACTTGTCATATAAAATACGGATATGGGCACGCTGCTGATCAATGATCATTAAGCCGGACTTTACAGAAGTCAAAATAAAACGTCCTTTAAACTGATAATGCTGGCCGGATTTCTCACTGACTGAAGAGTCCTCCACATGATCATACAATCCGGGATTTTCCTCCGCAGGAGAAGCCTCTTCCGCCCTATAATCATTCTCGTCAGGATGAAAGTTTTGAGAAGAAGCATGACGTTCCAGCCCCGCATACAGTTGTTCCCAGTCCTTACTAGGCTTTGAATAAGAAGAGGGAGGAGCAGCCGAAACATTAAAAGGATTATAATCAGGATTATAAGTCGTCTTTGGTGGCTGTATACCAGTGTATGGAGATGCATCAAAGGCTGGAATATCCGGCATTCCCTCCGTATCAAAATCAATGGAAGGTACCGCATTGAACTTACCTAGAGTTTCTTTCACGGCAGCTGCCAATATCTGCCAGATGGCTTGCTCGTTCTCAAACTTTATCTCTGTTTTAGTAGGATGTATGTTCACATCAATATTAGCAGGATCCACCTCAAAATAAATGAAATAAGACACTTGCTCACCCACGGGAACCAACTGCTCGTATGCATCCATGATAGCCTTATGAAAATAAGGATGGCGCATATATCGCCCGTTTACAAAGAAATATTGGCGGGCTCCTTTCTTACGGGCTGTTTCAGGTTTTCCTACAAACCCGGAAACACGGACCATTGTAGTATCTACATCCAGCGATAACAACTCCTGATTTATTTTCTTTCCGAAAACTCCCATGATACGCTGGCGCAACTGAAGTGCAGGAAGATTGAACAGTTCCGCCCCATTATGATGCAAAGTGAAAGACACCTCCGGATTAACCAATACAATCCGTTCAAACTCCGTCAATATATTACTCAGTTCCGTCTGGTTCGACTTCAGGAACTTACGACGCGCCGGCACATTAAAGAATAAATTCTTCACACTGAAGCTACTGCCTTTCGGGCAAGAAACCGCCTCCTGTCCCTCTACCTTGGAGCCGGATATCGTCAACATCGTTCCCAATTCCTCCCCTTCCATACGAGTACGAAGCTCCACCTGAGCCACAGCAGCAATAGAAGCCAAAGCCTCTCCACGAAATCCCATGGTATGCAAAGCAAACAAATCAGCAGCTTCACGAATTTTAGAAGTCGCATGGCGCTCAAAAGACAAACGTGCATCTGTTTCCGACATACCTTTTCCATCATCAATCACCTGAATGGAAGTCTTTCCTGCATCCACTACCAACACGTCAACGTGCTGAGCACCTGCGTCGATAGCATTCTCCACCAATTCTTTAATCACTGATGCAGGACGCTGAATCACCTCTCCCGCTGCTATCTGATTGGCAACGGAATCCGGCAGCAAACGGATAATATCGCTCATATATCTTATAAACTTACGTAATTAAAAAGTAAACTCACCGGTCACCAGGTAATGCAGAATATACAACAAAACCAAAATGGCCACAAACAAAGCTCCATAAGTCATCGGCTTACGCCCGCTTTCTTTTCTGCGTTTTAAATGCTTGGTACCTTGAACGAACTTTCCACGGATATCTTCCGGAGAAAATTCTTTGGGAGGAAGCATACCCAACTCGCGTTTGGCTTTCTCCTCCAGTTTTTGCAGCTTCTCCTTCCGTTCATCCACATAAATATATTGATGGTTGAAACGGCGGGGCTTTTCCATCTTAAACATTCCCATAGCTATTTCTTTTTATTAAATAAATTATGATTGGGCAAAGGAACAGCGCTCCGGTTACTCTTCTTCAACCCCTGACCGGCTTTCTTTCCACGCCACTTAAAGATATCCTCTTTATCAAGCGGACGGATATAGTCAAACCACACAAAGTTATCCAACTTCATCTTCTCCGGCGGACGTTGGAGCATAGGATAAAGAGTACCGTTCGATTTCGGACTCATAATCATTTTTTTCATCTTCCGGTTTTCCAGAAACATATTCAGCAGACTGGTTTCAGAAACATTCATTCCAATCAGTGTACTGTCGCTTTCCATCGGATAATATACCAGACGAACCGAACCGATCACATCTACTTTGCGCATCTCACCGCCTTGAAACCAAGCCTTCATCTCTTTTCCTGTCACCTGATTATAACTAGTAGAATCCAGTTGTTCTACAGACAAAGCCTGATTCTGAATATGTGCCCAGTCTATCGTACTGTCATTCATATAAATCATGATTTTCTCTCCCAGCAACTGCTGGTTGTTATTCCACAGTATAGGGTCATAATACATGGTCAGGCAGCTATCCTTGGAGGAAAAGACCAACGAATCGCATACCCCCTGCACATCCGTGCGATACATACGTACTTTATGATACGCCCGCGTTTCCCGGAACATAGAATCAGTATTCAAATAGTAGGTATACATTTGCAATGTATCGGCATGCATAAACAAGCTGTCACCTTGTGAATAATCCACTGCCACCGCTTTTTTAGTAGCAAAAGCATACTTGGTCAATTCATTATAATAACAATAATCACCAGTCAGCATATTCTTGTTTACAGTATCTGTCATGATCACATTATCAAACGCCTCCCCGTATCCTTTTACACGATCATAAAACAGACTGTCTCCAGTCAAACGCTTCCCCTCATTGGTCAGCACGGACCGGTCCAACAATTCCGCCTGCCCTATCTGAGTATTATAAAAGCCCAATTCCGAATAAATATGGTTAGCATCACTGACAATATCGGACGGACCAAGGATATTGGCTATTTTGGTTGCTGTGCTGTATCGTAATGTATCGGAAGTCAAAGTAAACTTAGGATTGACCAACTTCACATCATAATTGAACACAGATATTTTGGTAGCCGGACTATATTCCCCCCATTCCGAAGTCAATACATTCTCCTCGTCCATCAATGTCCCGCCATCAAAGTAATATCCCAAATTATAAATACGATCGTAGTTCAGGCTATCCGTCAACAAAGTCGTATTCTTGTTTTCCATGCGTACATTATAGCGTACCTGGGCAATCTGGGTATTTCCGTCATAAAACAAATAGTCCCCATACAGAAACAAGGTATCCCCCTGCACCATCTTCACATTGTCAAAAGCTTCCAGCGAATTCGTTTTCTCATAGAAACAGGCACTGTCACAATACATATATACACTGTCGTGACGGAACGCAACGTTTCCAATCAGAATCTGTGCATCCGGGTCCGGATTCAACGGACTTTTCTTCAACACATCCGAATGCAACAGATACACCTTGCTTTTAGCCGGTTTCTGTTCCCCTTTTTTAGCCGGTCTCACCTGAGCCAGCAAGCAAAAGCCGAACAGGCACAGGACACTTACCACAAGTATCCTATGCCTGCCCGAAGAGTATTTATTCTTTCTTTTTCCAAGCATATACTTTATACACTACATTATTTCTTTACCCAACCCGGATATTTGAAATCGCATTTCTGCCACTTCTCATTAATACGCACGTAGGTATGTTTTTGTTTATCCCTGATCCACTTATCAAGTTTTTCTTCGCTGCGTTTTTCCATCACGATGCCTTTCAGCCGTTGGTAGTCTTCCGTTATGGTTGCCTTATGCCCGTTCAAGCGGGTTTTCAATTTCACGATAGCGCAAATTTCCTTTCCTTTTGCATTAATCATGGTAAAAGGTTTGGAAATTTCCCCCACATTCATGCCTTCCACCATCTTTGCAGCCTCTTGTGACACCTGTGCCAATTGTTGCATTTCAAAACGCGCCGTACCAGTCTGCGGATTCGCCATCAAACCATGGTTATTACGCGTGTCCTTATCGTGAGAGATATAAGTAGCGGCATCATCAAAAGTAAATTTCTCATTACGGATATCATTGGCAATAGAATCCAGACGTAACAAGGCTGCTTCCAGATCTTTTTCATCCACTTTCGGTTTTAACAAGATATGGCGGGTATTGATACGGTCACCACGTTTTTCGATCAACTGGATAATATGGAAGCCGAATTCAGACTCCACAATCTTGGATACCTTGTTAGGATCTTGCAGATTGAATGCCACATTCGCATATTCAGGTACCAGCTCAGCCCTGCCCATAAAGCCGAGTTCACCACCACGGCGGCGCGAACCTTCATCTTCCGAATACAGACGTGCCAAAGTGGAGAAAGCTATTTCACCGGAAGTAACACGTTCCGTATAGTCACGCAAAGTCTTCTTCACACGCTCAATTTCTTCCTGCGGAATCTTAGGTTCCATAGTAATGATCTGCACTTCTACCTGAGTAGGAATAAAAGGAATACTGTCTTGAGGAAGATCCTTGAAATAACGACGGACTTCGGCCGGAGTAATCTTGATATCCCCCACAATCTGCTGCTGCATTTTCTGCACCGTTTTTCCATCACGTATATTCTCGCGGAGCATTTCGCGTATTTGTGTAGAAGTCTTATTATAATATTCTTCTACTTTTTCCTTAGAACCAATCTGATCAATCAGCCAATTTGTACGTCTTTCCACATCACTGATAATTTCCTGTTCGGAAACCTCAATACTATCAATAGCAGCCTGATGAAGAAACAATTTCTGGATGGCAAGCTGCTCCGGAATAATACAATACGGATCACCGTCAAACTTGCGGCCTTCATACTGGGCATTCAGACGTTCATTCTCCACGTCCGATTTTAGAATGGCCTCATCACCTACTACCCATACAACCTCGTCTATCACATTGTCTTGCCCGTATACTGAAACAACGGCAAACAGCATCAGCATCAGTGCATAAACTTTGGTACACATCAATTTATTCATTTGAATTCAAATAATAGTAATTAATCTTGTTCCTGTCCGAAGCGTGTCGGTATAACTCTTCTTTGACTTTATTTATAAATTCAACCCGCTTCAGGTTTATTAAAATCTCCTTAATTTCCGTCTTTGCAAAATCCAGCGGCCTCTGTTGGTCCTTACCCAAGAATTCCTCTACATGCAGGAAATAACAAAACGCCGTGTCTTTTACCTCTATATTCCGGTTCTTGTCCAAATAGTTCTCATCCGTATCAAGCGCTTTCAAAGGTATTTTGACAGCAATATCGGACAATGGCATCCAACGGTCATAAAAATAATCATAGCTCACCGCATTGCGCAAACTGTATTTTTCCAGGCTCTCAATAGCATCCCGGTTATTTTTTTTATACCATTTGCGTACACTTGCCAAATCCTGAGAATGAAGAGGAACTTTTATAAACAGCCCTTTCACAAAAGGATGTTCTGTATGAAACAACTCCTTGTTTTTCTCATAATAAGCGCTGATTTCCTCATCACTTATCTCATTGGCCAGTTTCTGATTAACCAGTTCCTCCTGATACGTATGCATGATCAATGCCCTGCGATAGTTCTCCACTAACTTGGCAATCTTTGCATTATCAGGAATATTTCCTTCCGCTTTATCAAAAAGCAGCACATCCTCCACCCAGTTTTTTATATAGTGCTCGGCAAACAAGACACTATCGTCTTTTGAAATATGGAAAGGCAACGCCGCCTGCAAATCTTCTTTATAGAGATATTCACCAGCAACTTCCACTAAAGGAGTCCTCCCCTTATGGTCGTGCTCCTGGCCGCATCCCGACAAAGCACCTGCTATAACAAGTAACACCCCCCAGTTTTTCACGATATTCATATAACATTAAAATAGTGAACGAAGATACTGCAATAATTAATTACTTCCGTTATTATTAACTGTTTTTAAAACCTCTTGGTTAATTTCAACCTTATATTTCCGCTTCAAATCTTTCAACCAGGCATCCTCATAGACAGTCAGATAATCCTTGACAACCGCTTCTCTTACATCCTCATAACTTTCAGGACCTTTCTTTAACTTCTTTCCCATCACAAAAGTATAAGGTAAATCCGGCTCAGGCTGAAAGCTACCGCATTTAAAGACCAATTTATCAATATACCTGTTGGTCCCTATCTGAAAGACACCTGCTTCCATACGAACTTTGGAGGAAGCATCATCTCCAGTCAGTGTATGTAATATATCTTTCCACTGGGATACCGGTTTTTTTTTCAATTGTTTCTTAATAGCTGAAGCCGTTTTTCTATCTTTACAATGAATCACTGCTCCCCGATAATGCGGCAATTCCCAGGCATAGTCTGATTTATGTTGCTTGAAGAAGCGTTCCAGGTCATCCTCATTCCAGGCTTCATCACCCGATTGATATTTTTGCGACAAATAAGCCGCAAGCAAACCATCCTGCAATTCCTGCACCCGGAACTCCAGTTCTTCCTTCTGTTCTGCAGAAAGCTCCTTCCATGTACAATTGCCATTCTTCTCCAGATAATTCAATAACTGTTCCCGTTTTTCTTCAAAACTGACACCCTGCCTGCGGTCTATCCATTTCACTATATGAATGCCCATAGGTGAATAAAAAGGAGCTGAAATCTTATTTCTTTCCAAAGATTCCAGTTTGTCTATCCATTCCTGCATATTCTTGTTCACAGGCATCCACGGCAACACTCCTCCCACATTTTTACAAGCTTCATCATCCGAGTACCGGCGGGCCAGCGTTGCAAAATCCGCGCCTTCCCGCAATGCTTCATAAACCGAATCCATTTGCTGCCGCACCCTCATTTCCTCCTGACGGCTTGCATTCTGGGATAAATATTTGCTAATATGGGCAATTTTGATCCAATCATTTGCCTGCAAACGTTGTTCACCTTGCAGGTATAACCGGCGGGCAGCCTGTTCCTCCTTTTCTGCATCTGCCAAATAAGTTCTTAAAAGTTTGCCCCGATACCAGTCCACCTGCCTGCGGAAAACAGACAACGTATCTATTCCCATATCATGTGCATAGCGTACTTTTAATTTATAGTTGATAAAAGAAGGTAGAAAAGAAAGCGGGGTCCGATGAGAAGATTTACGAAAATAATATTCAAACTCGGAACGTTTTACAGGTTCACCGTCAATAGATAACACAACTTCTCCTTGCGCCCGCATTTCCAACGCGAACACAAGGAGAAGTGACAGAATACCGACCATTCTATGCGGCATCATTCATACATTTTATTGAGGACGGCTGTAGTTAGGAGCCTCGCTGGTTATGGCCACATCATGCGGATGACTTTCCAATACACCTGCGTTAGTAATACGGGTGAATTTGGCATCATGCAATTGTTCTATATTAGCAGCGCCACAATATCCCATTCCCGCACGAAGACCACCTACCAGCTGGTAAATCACTTCATACAAAGTACCTTTATAAGGTACACGGGCTGCAATACCTTCCGGAACCAGTTTCTTCACATCGGCAGTTCCGCTCTGGAAATAACGATCCTTCGAGCCGTTCTCCATCGCTTCCAAAGATCCCATTCCACGATAAGATTTGAATTTACGTCCGTTAAAGATAATCGTATCACCCGGTGACTCTTCCGTTCCGGCAACCAATGAACCGATCATTACACTATAACCGCCGGCAGCCAAAGCTTTTACCACATCCCCCGAATAACGCAAGCCACCATCAGCAATCAAGGGTATACCTGTACCTTTCAGCGCCTTGGCAACATCATAAACGGCAGAAAGCTGGGGAACACCCACACCGGCAACCACACGGGTAGTACAGATAGAACCCGGACCGATACCGACCTTCACACCATCCGCACCGGCTTCCACCAACATTTTGGCAGCTTCGCCCGTAGCGATATTACCTACCACAATATCAATATTCGGGAAACGTTTCTTAGCTTCTTTCAATTTTTCGATCACATACATGGAGTGGCCATGAGCCGTATCAATAACGATTGCATCCGCACCGGCATCAACCAAGGCCTGCATACGGTCCAGCGTATCGGCAGTAACCCCTACACCGGCAGCCACACGCAAACGTCCTTTGGCATCCTTGCAAGCCATCGGTTTATCTTTCGCTTTTGTAATATCTTTATAAGTAATAAGACCTACCAGTTTACCTTCCTTATCCACCACCGGCAACTTTTCAATCTTATGCTCTTGCAGAATCCGTGAGGCAGCCTCCATGTCAGTGGACTGGTTGGTAGTGACAATATTCTCCTTCGTCATTACCTCATCAATACGTTTGTCCATATCCTTCTCAAAACGAAGGTCACGGTTCGTCACAATACCTACCAAATATCTTTCATCGTCTACTACAGGGATACCGCCGATTCTATATTCAGACATCAACGCAAGTGCATCTCTCACAGTAGATCCTCTCTTGATAGTCACAGGATCATAAATCATACCGTTTTCCGCACGTTTCACTATGGCTACCTGACGTGCCTGCTCTTCGATAGACATGTTTTTGTGAATCACACCGATTCCCCCTTCACGGGCAATGGCAATGGCCATTTTCGCTTCTGTAACCGTATCCATAGCGGCAGTCACAAAAGGGACTTTCAACTCGATGTTGCGTGAGAACTTAGTCGTGAGTTCGACTGTTTTTGGTAAAACTTCAGAATAGGCGGGGATCAACAATACATCGTCGTAGGTTAATCCGTCCATTACGATTTTATCTGCAATAAATGACATAGGGCTTTATGCGTTTAGATTTTATTGCGTGCAAATATACGCATTTTATTCAATATGGGAAAACGATAGAATATTTTTTTGCTAAGAGAATACGAAATTTTGCAGAAATAAAAAGAATCAGTCCCCCAAATGGCTCACATAAAACAATTACAAAAAAACAGGGAGTTCATGAAACAAATGAAGCGCTTTTATTCTTCAGGTCCAGTGTTTTTCATTAAATTTGTACTTTGAACAAAAGAAACAAAAGAAACATGGAAAAACAACCGCAATTTCCCTTTGCGCCCAAAGACTTCGCACGCTGCCTTAACGCCACATGCCCCCGTTCCCAAAACTGCCTGAGACGAACTGCCGCCCTGCAGGATACGGATGAACATCTATTTCTCAAAGTGGTAAACCCGCTCCGTTATCCCAAGGAGGGTGAAGAATGTGAACTGTTCCGTTCCACCGACAAAGTGCGGATGGCATGGGGAGTCACCCACCTGCTGGACAATGTGCCCTACAAAGAAGGCAGCCTGCTGCGCAATATGATCATCAACCACCTGGGCAGAAGCCAGTATTACCGGTGCTTCCGCAAGGAACGCCCTTTTGCGCCACAAGACCAACAGACCATTCGCATGCTGTTCCGCCAGAGAGGCATCAGCGAAGAGCCGTCATTCGACTACTACACAAATGAATTTAACTGGTAATATCCGTCACACTGTCACAGCCGCATGCAACACATTGTACGACAATAGTTTACCACTATGACAGATGGTGTAACGGATGGTGTGACGGACTTTTATCTGTCACACCGCCGCCTCCGGATCTCATCATGCCCTTACCAGCTGATACACAGTGCCTTTACGTGTATGCCGTGAAGGAATACCCTGTTTCCTCAAAATTCGTCCGAATGCCGCCACCCTCTTGGCGTTCAATGGAATATCCACTTCCTGATGCAATATCTTCAATATTTCGGCAGGCGCCATCCACTCGCCCTCTTCCCCCGCTTCCGCCATGCGGAAATAACGGAAAAGGAACTGCTCTTCAGGAGAATATTGCTGAAATTCGCGGTTCGCCTCCGTCATGACATACTCGTCCGCATCATTAAACCAGTAACGCTCGCCGTGCGCCAGCTCGTGCATGGCCTGTGCATACAACTGATCGTAGTCTATGGGACGCGAGGTATCAATCACCCCCTTCACCTCAATGCAGATGAAGCGGCGGCTGCCCGAAGGATCGGTCAGCAAATCCTTGTGGTTACTGGTGGCAATGAACGAAGCATAGCGGCGCATCTCCACCACCGATGTGCCGTAAGGCCGGCGCGCATTCACCACCGGCTTTTGCAGGATGTGCTTCAAGAATCCCTGTTGTGTGGCGCTCACCTGGTCGAACTCGTCAATGTTGATCAGCGCGAAGCGATTCAGGCTTAGTTCGACATCTTTCTTGCGTGAGAAATCGAGGCTGTCCGTATAGTAGGAACATTCGGAAGGCGGCATGATGCTGCGGCAAAAGGTGGACTTGCGCGTTCCCTGCGCTCCCACCAGCAGGGGCGAAACACTGTTGGCATAGCGCTTGTCCATCCCCCGCCAATGAGCCACCATGTTCAGAAACCAGCGATGGAACAATTCGGGCCAATGCGGATTGTCACAAGGTACGGTCTGCGCCAGCGGACGGATGCGGTCGCGTCCGTCCCACTCCGGAAGGTTGAACAGAAAATCCTCCAGCGGATTATACACCGGCACACGATTGGAATACACATAGCGGCTGATATCCCTGTCCCACAGGGGGATACCTTCGGCCTGTGCATCCAGGGCGATGCTGTTCAGCGCACGCTTGTCCACCGGCTGAAAGCGGAAGCAGAAGAAATGCCGCTCGCGGAACTCCGCCTCGCCGGTCTGCACGTTAAAGCGAAATTCATAACGTCTTTTCATAAACTCGGCAATGAGGACCGACAATTGCTGCTCACGGCTCAAAGCGCATTTGCTTCCGAAATCCTGACGCCGGCTGTACACATTCCGCACCACCTGACGCACCAGTTCCAACGGTTTGCGTGCAAAATGACGGAAACGCGCCCTGCTGACCACCGCTTCCTCCGGAATGCCCGACCGGAAACAGTTCAACGCCAGTTGCGAAAGAAGGGTATCCCAGCTATAGGAGGACTTTTCATCGGCCGGATCGGGCTTATCCAAATCAATGTAAGCCTGCCTCAAGGCCGCCTCGAACAGCATGGAGAGCGCATCTGCCGTTTCATAACTCCCCAAGGCACGTTCCAAAGGACGCTGGCCGGAGACAGCAGGTTCGGTATGCAAGGCCATTTCATCGGGCATCCCCATAGGCTGTGACAGGTAGAACTGCACGGAGTCCGGCCGGTAAAGCACATCGGGGTCATAGGAAAGGCGTGAATATTGTTCCAGGAAAGGTTCCTTGGGACGGATATCGAATGACAACTGGGGCTGGTAGCACTTCACCGCCATGATGTAGGCATGAGCATGAAACGCTTCCGCCTCCGCACGGGTAAGGGGCAGCGTATTGTCGGGTCGGGTGAAAGCCACCAGGATTTTCACCGAATGTCCGCTGGCGCCCATAAAGGCGCACCGCGTCTGCGGCAACTTCCATGCCTCCCGTTTCACCTGCTCCACTTCCGCCCTGCCCGCCAAGGGGCCTACGGTCAATTCCACCAATCCGTTATAAGCCTTCATGCACTGTCCGCCCTCCGTCTTGCGGAACTCGGCGGCAGGCATCATCTTGGGCAGTTTGTCCGCCGCCTCGCAATGGTCGCCGGGGAGGAAATGGCGCAACTGGCTTCTGAACATGGTGACGGGACAGGTTTTCACCTCCTCTTTCATTCTTTCTACCCATGCATCCAGTGTAAGAGTGCTCTGGGTTACATGGTTTCCGCCGTCGCGTACCTGGGTAATCTTTATCATTTATCGTGTATTTATTCGTTTTTTCCAATCTATAAAGATACGGATAAAATCGGGAAACAAAGCAATATACAGGAAGGTTTCTTTCAAAAAAAAGGACGCGAAGGGCACAGGAATTTCCGATAGGGAGGTGAAGCGGAAAGATATTGAAGGAATGCATTCGCGACAGGTATAATCCAGACCATTATATGCTATGATACAATGTATTGCACCATTTGGAACAATGAGTTTTTCTAATAGAAACCATTAATTCTAGCGCATGGTACAACCTGTCTTTACATATAGGAATAAGTTGTTCCACTGATAGGAATAATTTGTTCCATTAGCATGAAACTATTTGTTCCACTGGACGGAACAAACTGTTCCAACAAGTGGAACAACCCACATCATGCATGTAAAAAGAGGCTGTAGCATATGTGCAAGATTAACAAAAGTCTGTCACCGTATCCGTCACGCTATCCGTCACCATCGCAACACGTTGTGATTCAAGTGTATAAGTTACCATGTGACAGATGTGACGGATGTGACAGTTTATTTTCTTTTTTATATGAGGATTGCATACTATCCACGGGATTGTACTAACTCAATAACCATGTTGTTAAAGGAGCTACAGGGGTGCAAAGTAAATTCAGCTATTATTTTGCTTGTAGGGGCGAGGTTTGCTCGCCCGAAAATAGTCTACGTTGCATATTACTCCCAAGATCGTGACCGTTGGTTCGGGCAGGCAAGCCCCACAACCGTCAAGCTAAGGAAAAACATCTACCGTAAAGCATATCCTAATGCCTCACCAAGTTCTTCCAACGGATATCTGCCCGACTGCAATTCTAGTTCCTTGGCGTATCTGGAAGGGTCACCGCTTTCATTCCTGTACAAAATAATCAATCGTCTATCCTTTACCTTCATGCTTATTATATCTTCCTTCCAGAGTACCATATCCTTGTATATCTCATGACAACTCGTACTAAAAATTATAACAACAGGACATACAAATACCCAAAGAGGATAGATGCTAAAACGATGTTCTATAAAACTAGGAGAGAGAACTAAAAAAAGAACTACCACTACTATCTTAACACTAAAGAATCTGCGAAGTTTTATTCCTAAAGGCCGCTTCTTGACCTTTTTGAACTCATATCTGTCACCGGTTATGTATAATGTATCATACCGGAAGTATAATTCTTGGTCTTTCATAATTATATTTTTTTTAAGATTCATACAATCAACTCAACCTTATAACTTTTCATGATTATCCGCATATATATCACCGGATGATAAATGGGAATTTATGTGCCGGTATATTTCTCGGTACGGATGACGCTTCCACCGTAGGGGCAGACCCATGTGTCTGCTCGAAAGCATAAAGTGAATGTTATCAGGCGGACACACGGGTCCGCCCCTACGGTGAAAGCATCTATAAATTAGCATTTGGTGGTATGATTGCGGATAATCATTAACTTTCTTGGCTCTTCAAGCCTGCTTTTAATTATCTGACATTCTCCTCTTTTATACATCGAACATATCTTATGCGTCATTAAGCAACGAATAACGTCGCAATATTTGCGGCAAAAATACTTAATGATTATCGTATCACCAAGCGAAGTCTTATAATGTCTCAAAGAATGCGATGATTTTGGACAAAAAACGTCTGATTAGCTTGATTTGCATCTGCATTTTCGAATCAAATTAGGGATTGTGCATTTGCAATGTCTGCAATTAGTCCCTAATTATCAAATGTTTTATTGAGTTTTTATTTATCATACAATACAATAGGCTGATTAAAGAAGTCATAAACGACATAATATCCTATTAATCAGCCTATAAAAGCGAGTTTCCAATTACATTTTTTTATTCTTTCCGATAACGAATCTCAGTAAAATAAAAAAAAACAGTAAAATAGCAGCAACTAATATTGCAGCAACTTCTCCCCCCTTATTTTGCGGTATCACATACCACAACAGACAATAAGCTATGACTGCACCAATCAACAGAGGAAACAATTTAATCCATTTTTTCCGCATTTGCTCTTTTCATTTTATAACACACAATCGGATATTCTATGATCCATTTCATTCATACAATACCAATTTGGTTTTCATGACTACATTATTCATTAGTTTGACATCGGTAAAATTAGGAATAATACAATGAACCACCTAAAAAGTAAGATAGACAAATAGCAGGCTAAAAAAACATTTTATAAACAATTAGATACCAATAAATTACAAATAGAAGTTCATACAAACGGAGCGTCATCTATAGACAAGAACATCAACGGACACGCATCACAAATAGAGCGTGCCGTATCATTTGCCATAAATTCCTGCATTTTTTTCTTCATCCGGACTATCCACCCCATATTACCACCAAATCTGCTTTCCGTTTTCATACGTAAAAATCCGCTCTTCCTTTCCCTGCGTATGATTATGCAGCCAAAGCAATGCATTCTTGGGTACTTCCACATATACCAATGTGTCGTGTCCGGCTGTTTTTCTACCGAGACTGCACCATTCGTCATTCCAATAGAAAAGTTCATAGTCATCACCAGGTATCACCTCATTACTGTCGTGAACATCAGAAGCTATTTTATTATACTTGGGGTATTTGCGATGTAAGGTGACAGATTCCGTATCGGATAAAATAGGGCGGAGAGAGCGGACTTCGCCTCCTTCATATAAAATGACCGGAGCGGCGAAAGGTTTCAATATTCCCCGTTCGTGAACGACCGGAAGATATGCAATGCCTTTCCCTTCTTCCCTGTAACCGTCTATCTTGTTATCTCCCCAAAGAAGTCCCCTCCCCAGGTTCCGGAAAGTCACGTTCCCATTCCCCGAACTTGCCAAGGCCACCGGTATCCACTGGCTATTATTAAATGTACACAAGTACGCCTGTTTGTTCTTACCGTCCAATGGGAAACTGACATCGGACAAAGGCATATCATATCCTTGTGTCACATCTTCCTCACCGGGAGACCGGTACTGCATTCTATACACTTTAGAAACTTTATAGACCACAAAGTTCTTCCCGTCCGGTCCGTAACCGATATCAACAAAATGTCCGGCAGTGTCTTTCACTACATTCCAACAATGTGCAGAACTCCTGTTGGCCCACGCCTTGACGACATCCGTTGCCGCAGGTATGCCGATAGCACGCAAGGACAAAGTGAGGAAAGCGGTCATGTCATCACAAGTCCCCCATTGCAAACTGTCCATTTCTTCATAACTCATGATATACGGATATTTGGTCATGCCTGCATTATAACGCACCGGATAACGCATGGCAATACTACGGGCTACCTCCTGCGGAGCATTCAACGAATCCAGCCAGTGACCATAACGCTGCAAGGCAGTCCTCCGCCAGTGAGACAGAGGTTCATGAGCCACCCGATAAGGCAATACATAACTACAGAAATCATCAAATGAATAATGCTTTGCCACCCCCCTCCGATTCCATACCTTAAACGCCGATTCTATGTTCTCTATTAAATAGTCACTTGTCATTACTTCTATATCCCTGACTATTTTAATCCGGGATTCGGGTTGGATTTTTGAAATAGAATCGAATACAGCGGCCACAAGCGAACGGGATATTTCCCAACTGACGGGATCCTCCTTATCCAAAGACAACAAAGCCCGTGCGTATGTGTCCGTGGAATCCAATGGTAACACAGCATATTGATCCGGCATATTTTCAATAAGGAAACAAGCTGCCTGATATTTCAACGTATCATCCCGATAGTATGCCAGCACTTTTTCCAGCTCCATCCGATTATCGCCTGCCTCACGCAAAGCACGTTCCAAGGCGGTCTTTTCCGGTAAGCAAGAAAAGAATGCGCTGACGAGAAACAGAAAAGATAAAAGCCTCAACATTTCATATCCGATTAAGGAAACGTAACTCCTTCGGGTACCAAAAACTTCATGGCCGGGACTTCTGCATTCTCCTGAATTTCCGTTGCCTGCTCGGTAACGATAACCATTCCATTGGATGAAGTCTCGTTCTTCAGCGGAATACCTTTCCATATCCATACCGTGGAATAGGTGGTTTGTCCTCCATACACTACCTCCAAAGTGTACTTGGTACACTTCCTGCCCAGTATTTCTTCTGTTCCCACTTCCTTTATCTTGTGCAGTTCACGTACTTCGTCTGTCAGATTCAAATAGTTGACCGGCTTGACGGGCAAAGTTGCTTTATTGGCCACCTTCATATCGAGGTCAATAGAGATAATCTTATCTCCATCGGCTATCGTCCGGATATGTTTCTCCACATTTGCCACGCCTCCCACTTTCATTGTAAGTTCGGACGCCTCCTTTCTGCCGTAATCGTCAAAATACTGCACGCCTTGCACTTTCTGCCCCATAGTGACCGCCTCTTTCTTGAGGATGGCAGACTTGATTCCATACTTCGCCTCTTGGGCGAATGCTGTTGCTGTAGCCGATAGCAACAGAACAGCCAATAAACATTTTACTTTCATTATCGTTTCTTTTTTAAAATAACACTATTTTATAACTTCATTTTTGCTTTTGCCATAAATCCTCCGCTCAGACCAGCATAGTTTCTTCATTTCACATAAATGCCCTCCAATAATCAGCATACATATTCTCTCCTTCCATCATTTCCTCATGCGTACCATAATGACTGACCCTTCCATTCTCAATCAAATAAATATAATCCGCATATTTTTTTAATATGTGTAGCCTATGGGATATGAACAATATGATTTTATCTCTTTTCAGCCGTGATAACAGATCCATAACAAACATTTCCAAATCTCTATCCATAGCAGAAGTCGACTCGTCAAGTATAAGCACAGAGGGATTCTTAACC
This sequence comes from Phocaeicola sp. RTP21359st1_B8_RTP21360_211022, assembly GCF_040911965.1. NCBI lineage: Bacteria > Pseudomonadati > Bacteroidota > Bacteroidia > Bacteroidales > Bacteroidaceae > Phocaeicola > Phocaeicola sp. RTP21359st1_B8_RTP21360_211022. The sequence goes on along the minus strand of NZ_JBDFXP010000010.1, from coordinate 25,298 downwards.
AAGATGCGCGCAAAAGCTATCAATTGTTTCTGACCACCCGATAAATTTATCCCCTCTTCTCCCACAACCGTATGATAACCTTGAGGCAATCGGGCAATATATTTGTCCACTCCATAGCGGGAACAAACATCTATAATATATTGTGGAGACGTATCCACGCCACTGAGTAACAGATTATCCATCACTGTACCATTAAAAATAAAAACATCTTGCGGAACAACACCTATATTCTCCCTCCATTTTTCTATGGCAGTCCCCCTCAAATCATCCTTCCCATTTAATAAAATTTCCCCTGTCTCCAACTCATATGCTCTCTCCATGATCTTGCAAAATGTCGATTTACCACAACCGCTTTCGCCAATAATAAAAATCATTTTATCCTTAAAAGCCGCAAGAGAAATATTGTCTAAAATTCTTTTCCGTCCTGGAAAACGGAAAGAAATATTCTTAACTTGAATGCTATCCACCCTTCCCGGGGAAAAATCTCCTTCTTTCTTTTCAGAAGGAATACCCACAAACTCAAACATCCGATTAAAAGCAACTTTTGCCTCATTCAATGATACGGACACTAAAGCCAAATTAACAATTGCCGGTGCAATGGATGCCACCAGACTTATCGCAGCCATCAATTCCCCTAATTTCAACCGCCCGGACAAGACAAAGAAACTCCCTATCCCTATCGCCCCTACAATCAGTACAATACTAATAATACCATAAACAACCGATAATTTTATATTCAGCCTTCCTAAATCAAACACCTTGTTTTGAAAGAAACCATATATTGCCTGATTCAGTGCTCCAAACTCATGTTGTCTATTGAAATTCTTTATGGTATCTATTCCCTGCATCGTATTTATAAAATTACTTTCACTGTGCGCATAACTCATCATCACATTACGCTGAGCCTCAACCAACGGAGCATTATATATGCTCACTATCCAAATAAATAGCGGAATACTTATAACCAGCAATAAAGCTATGGGCCAAGAATAATAAAACAACATACTTAAAGTTACAATAGTAACTAAAAAGTCAATAACAATGCTTCCTGCAATGATACTGACTACAGATTGAATGCGGCGTGTATCATTAAGACGTGCTACTAATTCGCCTATTCTGCGCGTATCAAAAAAGAATTTAGGCAAACGTAACAGATGATTATAAAAGAAAGCGATCAGTCTATTATTAAAATCACGGCTCTGGAGAAACAACATATACTGACGGATCGTTCCTAAACCTAATCGTGCCAGCAGCAAGAATGAAACCAGAACTAATCCCAGCCATAAACGTTTATAATCTTTATCAGGGATGATGACATCAATCAATTTTTGAGAAAAAACAGCTGTAGTCATCCCCAAAACAGACATGAGTAATCCTACAAGGATACTTACTCCCAATATGGCATAATCATCTCTCAATAGATGGATGAGCCAAGCTCTTTTCTGTGCTTTAATGTCTTTCTGTAGTATAAAATTGTTTGTACACACAAGAGTAAGACAAGCGTGAGATTTCCATACTTGTTCCAGTTCTTCTGCGGTATAAGTGATTATTCCTTTGGCAGGATCCCCCATAATAAAATATCCATCCTTAAAACCATAACAAACCATATAATGCTCAAATTTTCCATCTAGTACAAGATGAAGGATTACAGGACTTCCATGTTCTTTTAATGAAAGTATATCAGTCTCACAACCTTTTGCATCAAAGCCGACTTGCCCGGCAGCCTGATAAAGCCCAAGCAAAGTAGTGCCTTGTTTTGTCGTACCGCTCAGCTCCCTCAAATATTGCAATGTTGTGCTGCCACCATAATATCGTATTATAGATAGTAAACACGCTACGCCACAATCGGATGCATCATGTTGTAAAACAAATGTTTTATTCAGTTCTTTCATTCTCATAACCATGTATCTATCAGATCTCAATATAAATATTTTACTATCTTTTTTATAGTCACTGCTCCACGAAATATTTTTTTAAGCTTCCCTTTCTTGTCGTATATAATAATAGTAGGAGGTGCCTTTATTTTGAATCTTTCGGCAAATTCACCATGAATGTCTATTGCTATAGTGGCGTTTTTCAATTTATCTATAGGATATTGTAACAAGAAATCTTGCACTTCACTTTCTAATGCATTAGTTATAAAAAGTGCATTAAAATTTTCAATCCTTTTTATTTCTAACATTTCAGACATTTCCATGCTACAAAAATAGCATTCTGGATGGAAATAAATTATTAATAATGGCTTTGAATCTGTATAATACTTCTCCATTGTAAATTTTTCATTATCAATCGTAGATAACTTAATGTCTTTTTCTTGCTTCAAAGAATGTGCTGTAGAATATTTAATTACACCAACAACCACACATATAAACAATATCACAATAAAACATAGCAGCATCGTTCGCAAGCATTTTATATAATTATTCATTCTACTATACATAATACTATAAATACAACAATGATAATGTATAAAATCAATCCTGTACAATACGTTGAAGTAACAAAATTCATGCTATCACGATAGGTTCGATTTGTAGCTACAGACAACAGCATTGATACAAACAAGAAATATAAAAATTCAAATATATTAAAAAGACTTATCGGAATGACCATCCATGCATCTAAACTATCTACATCAAAAAAATATAATAAAGAAGTTTTTTGCATTATGTTCGCAGCAAAATCCGTTCCTGCATACAGAATCAGGCAACAATTTAGAAGTGGAGCCAAAATCAATGCAAAGTCCGCCTTTAAAGAGACATGAAAATAAGTCTTCCAAGTAGTGGTTTTATGGACTCTTTCTAATAGTATATTCCCAATATAAAAACATATACTAACTAAATAGATACGCAAAAGTATCACTAATGGTGTCAAGACAAAAGAAGCAAAACGGTATTCACCAAACTTTGAAAGCAGCCATTCCTTCGTTTTAATATCAACGGCCAACATATTATGTATTTGAGGAACAATAATATATTCTTGTTGTACATACACTATCAGGCAAGAAATTCCCAATATGATTAAAACATAACATTTTACATTCCAGTTAAGGTAATATTGAAGTAGATTACTTTTCATTATCTTTTATAATTTATACACAGCAAAAAAGGAAGAATAAAGCAATTCTAGATTTCAAGATTCTTCCTTCTATTCATGATTTCTTACTTCTTGTAATACTGATTAAATATAAGCAATATTGCTACAACTAAAAGTAATATTGCATTCATATACTGCATTGAAAAGAAAGTTCCATATATTACTATGTAATAGCATAAATTCATGATACACCCAATCAAATAAATCACAAGTATAAGAAATAGATATTGTTTTTTCATAAACCGTTTGTTTTACTAAAAACAACTTCCAATCGTTTGAATTCCACTAAATGATGTGCCAGCTAATGATAATCCATAAGATAATCCAGAAACCCATCCTACAGGTCCAGATCCTAATGAAGCAGCCGACAACACAACTCCTGCAACTCCCATTCCTAAACTTACCAATGCTCCTTTGCAATCACTTTCCAGACCACCATTGACAGATTCCATCTGTTTCAAATTTAGTTCTTTCATAAATAATAATATTAAAAAAAATCCTACTCTATTATGGCTTTTCGGATGCCGCCTTTTTATGTATACTAAGGGTATCCATTAAAATAATTCTTTTATCTATCAAAGATGTATTATATGTATTTTCATATATATTAATTATGTCTAAAGCTTTGCTCTTTAATGAATATTCTGTCAATTCATTCTTGTTTATTAAATTTCTTCTATCAGATAGAGTAATTGGACTATCTAAAGACATTCCTCGTTTATAAAATATATAAGCTTTTATACTATCTCCCTTATTCTCAGCCAACTGTCCTAAAGCATACCAAGGACGGCTTAAACCACACATAACTTCCAATGATTCAATAAATAATTTTTCAGCTTCAATTTTATCTCCCTTGTATAATAATACACTTCCTAATTTAGCCATATTTATAGGATCACCCTTCCTAACAGACAAGATCTTCACCACATTTTCCACTATCTCTATCCAATAACAATAATTATGTTTCTCTAATTTAGCATATATATCCGTCTCTAATAAATAAGGTGCTATTATTAGTGCTTTCACAAACGCCCTTTTTGCTTCAACAAATTGTTTATGGCTCTCACAAAATAAGGCCCATAATAAAACATTTTCTTCCTCATCGGAATTTTCCACTGCTTTTTCAAAGAAACTTTTAGCTTTTAAATATTTCCCATTTAGGGCATATAATAGACCAAGATTAAGACTGAACAAACGATTTTTAGGAGCCATGTTGTTTGCCAAGTGAAAATAAGCTAAAGATTTATCCAATGCTTCTGAAGATACTTTACTCAAAGCCATATAATTACGTAAATTAATAGCCGTATCCGTAGCAGCATAAAGCAATCCCATATTGGCATAATAAACAGGATTCATAGGATTTAACTTTATAGCTTTTTCTATAGTCCGCATCGCCTTCTCAGAATCCGCCATTGTACAAGCCTTATTGTTAAGCTTATTAGCATACGAATAACGAATATGCCAAAAGCCCAACAGCAAAATCATGCAACCAAGCACGCCCTGTACAGCAATTTTATGTTTACTTGAACAACTCATAATTATCTTCTAACGGTTGAACCAAACTAACCATTATCAGGAAACAAAGTATCATCATATTCTCTTTCTGAAAAAAAGAAGAGAATGTAACTTCCCTTACGCCTAATGCCAGCAAAATAGAGAAAAATACAATTGATCTCAATTCTCCTTTTTTCATTTGGTGTATTCCAATGTATATAAGCGACAAAACCAATGCGCCATATACTATAACTCCGACAATGCCTTTTTCAGCCGCGACCTGCAAATAGGTATTGGTAGCATAGGATGTAAATAGTCCTTGCCTTTCCTGTCTATAAGTATCCGAAGCAAGGGCATAGTTACCACCTCCAACTCCTGTTGCCGGAAAAAGTCCGAATATATTAATGGCTTCTTTCCATTTAACAAAACGCCCTGCCGTACTGCGTTGCTGTGAAACGGTATGATTCATAAAACAAGTAATAAGAACAGACTTCCTTTCTGGTAACATACACAACAAAGTGGGCAACCAAACACACAAACAAATAGCCAAGGCCTTTTTCAGCATATCACGTTTATAAATGCAAAAGAAAGTTATCAGCATAGCAAAAAATACGAATAAAGCAATATATGCCCCACGTGAGAAACTGACCAATATAGCAACCAACATTAAAATTTCCATACAGATATAGCATATCTGCTCTTTTCTATAACCCGACTCCAAGATAGATATAATAGGAAAAGGTACTAGGCACAACAACATAGTAGCCCAATTATTGGACAATTGCCCAAAAGGCCGATAATGGCTCCTAAAGTCAGTAAGATTCTCAAAACCTACACTATAAAACCGATCACGATGAAGCAAGAAAAAGAATAACGTAATCAATGATAAAATGCCTGCTACTATGGAAAGTACTTTATACAAAAAAGCGAACTGACTACGAAAACGAATAAAAGTTCGAATAAAAAAGTAAAATGCTATTGATAAAAGAATCTTCAGAGTCGCAGTAATACTATTAGGAATATAAACAGAAGTCAGGCAACAGAGTAACTCTACGGCACATACTGTATACAGAATGTAATCAAAGCAAGATATTTCCCCACTTGTCAAATACACAGCCCCATGTCTAATATCATAAACATAAAAACACACAACAACAGGAAGCATAATAAATATCCATGAAAAGATATCGATAAACCCTATCAGCAAGAATAACCCCATTGACAAAAATGCCAATAAATTAAACTTTTTGTTATGTATCAAACCTCCATTCATAAACTATTCTACATTTATATTTTTTATTAAGGACGTACTATCCACTCCCTCAATTATCTCAGTATATATTCCATCCGAGATACCTGTTTTCAGAAACCGTTTTTCATATTTACTTTTATCAGCTACTATTTCTACAAAAACAGAATCATAGTTAAACTGAAAATATTTCTCTTCCAAAGCCAGCACGTGCTTTTTCCGCTCCACCACTATTTCTGCATTAGCCGTACAACCGGCTTTTATCATTTGCTTATATTCTTCAGGTATAAACAAACCGGCAGTTATTTCAAAACGCGCGACTCCATCCTGCACAATTCCCTTGGGGGCGACAAGACTTAATGCTCCGTCAATAGTTATATTCTTATCCATAAGAACCGATAATGACAGTTCCATCCCTACAGCAAGTTTCAATATATCAGATTCCAATACGTTTCCTTTAAATACTAACGATTGCAGATCTGCCACTCTAGCCACGGTTGTTCCTTCATTCAATGTACCTCTTGCCATCACAGACCCACCCTCTTTTATCGGAAGCTCCAATATAGTACCTGCGTCAGTCGCCGTTATAATATTGGATATTCCCTTTTGATTATATTGCCCTTTCAACATATCCAACTCCGATTCTACGGATTCATATTCGGACAGAAGAACAGCCAAATTACTTTTCTCGCCCTCATACATCTCTTGCGCTATCAACTTTTTTACATATAAGTTTTCCGTCCTCTCAAAACTAGCTTCAGCAGTCAAATACCTGGTTTCCGCTATTTCCAATTCCTTTAATAACCGCCTGTATTCCAACGGATCTTTTACATATCGTATTTGCGCCAATGGCTGTCCTCCCACCACTTCATCTCCAACCTGCACCAACAATTTTTCCAACACACCGGAGATAGTCGATTTTATATCTATTTCTTTTGAGGGCTGTATCACCCCCGGAATAGTAAGTTTGCTCTCAATATCCCGATACTCGGCACGGATAGTAGAAGCGGGTATCTTTCTACCTCCCTTTGCCGCCCGGTAAATGACAAATGCCAAGAATACCAGGATCAAGGATAATATAACAGTTCTTACTACTTTCATTTCAATTTTCTTCTTTTAGAGCTTCTATAGGGTTCAGTTCCGCCGCATATATCGCCGGCCTCAGCCCGGCCAATGTTCCCGCTATCACTAAGATAAATATGGCGGCAACAGCTGTCGGAAAATCCAGTCCCGGTTTTTCCATCATCGGAGTGTCTTCTGAAATGAAGAGTGCTACAACCTTCAGTATCCCCCATCCCAAAACCAACCCTACATATCCGGCTAAAGAAGTAAGAGCTATGGATTCCCATAAAAACATAGCCTTTATCTGCTGTGCCTTGGCACCTACAGACTTGCGGATACCTATTTCACGGGTACGTTCCTTTGCCGACGAATACATGATATTGCCTACTCCTATTACGCCACTGACCAAAGTGCTGATTCCCATAAACCACAGGAACTTGCGAATCATGACAAACAAGTCAGTAAATGCCTTTACCTGTTCCTCCATGCTATTAAAGTAAAAGACTTTATCATCACTTGGGGCAAATTGATATTTTCTGGCCATCACATTCCGCACATGGGTATTCACCTCCTTTATTTTGGCTCCTTTCACTGTAGAGAATACAACTGTGCCAAACCGCCCGGCAGTGGCATCAACTTGTTCATAGACCGAGTAAGGCATATAAATGACTCTTGCCTCATACGAATTAAGCATCGTATTCTTTATTGTTCCAATCACCCGGAACATCTCCTGCCCCATACGGATATACTTGCCAATGGGATTTTCTTTTCTGAAAAGCATATCCACCACATTTTCACCTATCAATACCACTTTTCGAGCTTCATTCATATCCAAGGCATTCAACATTCTACCATGCTCCACCTCCAACAATTTTATCAAGAAGTAATCAGGATATACCCCTCGCACCTCAAACCAGCCATTCTTCGTGCCGGCATAGACAGCGTTCCAACGCCCCGTTTCGGGCGACAGATGGGTTATCTCGGGTATTCTTGATTTCAACATATTCAAATCTTCTTTTTGAAATTGTATTTTTCTTCCACTAGCCGCTCCTTTATATCCCATTGATGTTTCTGACGCATATACATAAGTCGTGCTTTTAGAGAATCCATTGAAGAGTTTGAACACTCCCCGTTCAAAACCTAAACCTATTCCAACCAAGACTATCAGGATAAAAATCCCCCATGATATGCCTATACCGGTCAGAATAGTACGTGAAGGCTTTCTTTTTACAGACTCGTATATTTCACACCAAAAATCAATGAACATACAAGATAGCATTTATTATAAAGAGAGCGTATCGGATGCTACGTACTCAAAATAACCATACCAATGTTCGCCGGATGCTGTAACAATTTCCAATGTATAGCTCCCCATTTCCAAATAATCAATAGGTATATTCATCTCACTACCTCGCTGATATCGAGATATGGGGATACGCAACATTTCACTATTTGCACTATTATAGAGGATGATTTCCGCATCCTCTGATAGGGAATGAAAGGAAAAAATTAAAGAAGATTCCAGCAACGCAACTGAACAAGGAGGGATAAGAATACTTCTTGTTTTTCTACTAACTTTTTTTGTTAATGGTATTTGCTCTGATACAGATTCATTTTTCAAAGAGAATCTCTCATTAACCTTAGCCCATACAGTTACAGGATAGATACAACTTGCAACAAGGCTTACCAATAAATACAATACTAATTTGTTTTTCATAGCTACATTATTCGTTTGGTTTACATCAACAAAATTAGGAATAATGCAATTAACCACAAAAAAAGCAAAATAGACAAATAGTGACTTGATACATATTTTACAAACAGCTGCATATCAATATATTACAAGCCATAATTCATCTAGTTCCGACCACTGATATAGACAAGAACATCAACAAGTATACATCACAAATAAAGTTTATCCGCATCATTCGCCATAAATTCCTGTATCTTTTTCTTCATTCTGAGTTTGGCTCTTGAAACAGATTGAGGAGTTATGCACAGAAAAGTGGCAATTGAAGCATGAGGAAAGCCCAACTGTAACAAGCACCACAACTTCCGTTCGGTGGCACTCAGACCCACAGCCTCGACACGGCTTTGAAACATGGGACCGAACAAACGGATGACAAAATACTCTATAGCATCCAATTCCTTTGGAGTTAATGCATGAGCTGTATCGGGATTATCTAAAAGTTGAATAATGAAAGTAACGGTTTCATAATGCCTTCCACTCTCGGTCTTTATATCCTTGTATTTCTTCAGTTCGTCCAGCAAAATCTTATTTTTATCCGCCAACTTGAGATTCTCTTCCTTATTCTTCTGTTGCAATTCCAGCAGATGCCGCCTCATTACCTCATTTTCCACAGACAGACTTTCATTGTTTTGCGCATAGCGGAAAGACAAGTCCTCTATCTCTTTATTCCGCTTGATATAATCGTGCTGCAAGGTGGTCAAAACGTTTTCATTCTCCTGTATCTGCTGTTGCAGCAACAGAATACGCCGCTCTTTCTTCACTCTCTCACGCTTGTAGACCGACAGGAGGTAGAGCAAGAGCAGAACGACAAGCAATATAGCACCCACCAGCCGCCATTCATTGCGCTGCTTGTTTATGGCAAGCAGTTCCTTTTCGTGGGCAAGTTCTTGATTGTTGTATTTCACCTGGATTTCTTCCAGTTTCACCGTTTGCGTATGCTCATGTATACTGTCAGCATATAGGTCATATTTCTCTCTATAAGCCAAAGCTTTCTTCCAATCCTCACGTTTTTTTGCCACTTCATACAAAGAAAGATAAGCACTGGCCTGCCCATACAAATCGCTATCATTCTTGATTATATATTCTGCATAATATATAGCGGAATCATATTGTTCTTGTTGTACATATACGTTAGACAAAGAATAAAAATAAGAATAATCATCCTTCTCTATATTATCTTTTATCGATAATAATAGTCCCAAGGCTTTTTGATATTCTTTCCGCTCCGAATAGATAATGCCCAAATTACGGACAGCAGTCTGCTTCTCCTCCTTTGAATCAATCAACTCAGCCATTCGTAATCCTTGCAGGGTATAGTGTTCCGCACTATCAAGTTTTGCCAGCAATAAAAAACTATATCCGGCATCCAATAAAGATATGGCATAATTGGTACTGTCCTTTATTTCCTCAAAAGTGCGGACGGCATCTTTATAATACCTCAAACCCTTGGCATACAAGCCTTGTCTGAAATTGGCATTTCCTAGATGCGAATAGCACAAGGCCTTGTATTTAGGCTCATCCAGTTGCTTCATAGCCGTCAGCGCACACAGATAGCAACGAACAGCCGCGTCATATTCTTTCGCCTCACTATATTGCCTCCCCTGATAGAAGAAGGCTTTTGCTTTTTTCAATGAGTCTTCACTATGCCGATAGAATGCCAAAGCCGATGTGATAGGAGCATCGGTTATAGAACGATACGTTTTATCCAAAGCCTGCGTCAGCAAAAGGTTGTAGTATGCTTTCTGCTCCCTGTCTCTGCAATCATCGACAGAAAATTGCTGTAAAAAAAGTAAAGCACTATCAGGATGTCTCTCCATATACGCCTCAGCCTCTCTTAAATAGTCCTGATGAATGGAATGCCGGTTGACACAAGAAACCGATAAGAATAATCCAACAAATAAAATTAGATTTCTCATAATACAAAATTTAAGGTTTATGCAAATATAACGGAATATTTTTTCCCGAAACAAGAATATGCTATAAAAACATATGAAAAGCCGGACAAACATCTCTGTCGCCCGGCTTTCTTAATTATCAAAACAATCAAAGAAGCATCAATTTGCCATTTCAGAAATAAACTTGATGCGGACCAACCGGATTTCATCCTCCGTATAGTCATCACCCAATTCATCCATCGCGTCATCTATTTTGTCTGTTGTAGACTCCTTGAAGTAATCATAAATATCGTTCAAATGGTCTTCATCCATAATTTCCTCCAGGAAGTAATCAATATTCAGCTTGGTTCCTGAATAAACAATAGCCTCCACTTCATCCAATAATTCACCGAACTCCAACCCCTTTGACACTGCAATGTCGTCCAAGGCCACCTTCCGGTCAATAGCCTGAATGATGGATACCTTCAGTTTGGATTTATTGGCCACCGTACGGACACGCAAATCCTCCGGACGCTCTATTTCATTTTCCTCACAATGCTTCTTTATCAATACACAGAACTCCTGGCCATAACGTTTTGCCTTTCCGGCACCTACGCCCGGAATATTCTGCAATTCTTCCAAAGTCACCGGATAAATGGTAGCCATCGCCTCCAAAGAAGGATCCTGGAAAATAACATACGGCGGCACATCCAGTTTCTTGGACAGCTTCTTACGCAAATCCTTCAACATAGAGTAAAGCACGGGGTCTACTGCACAAGAGGCACCTCCCCGAACCGGAGTTTCTTCTTCCTCCTCCTCAAAATCATTGTCTTCAACAATCTTGAAGGATTTCGGTTTTTTCAAGAATTTATGTCCTTCGGGGGTAACCTTCAACAGACCGTAATTCTCTACGTCTTTACTTAAATAACCCGCTATCAAAGCCTGACGGATGACAGCATTCCACATTTTTTCTTCTTCTCCCATGCCTGAACCGAATACTTCCAGTTCTTCATGTTTATGAGCAAGTACTTCTGACGTTTCCTTACCCAAAAGAATATCAATTATATAATCTGCTTTAAAGTTTTCTTTCACTGCTATGATTGCTTCAATCACAGCGCATAATGAATCCTGAGCCTCCACTTGCTTTTTAGGATTTAAACAGTTATCACAATTTCCACAATTCTCCTCTGTATATTCTTCCCCAAAATAATGTAACAATGATTTACGACGGCATATAGAAGACTCTGCGTATGCAGCTGTTTCCAACAGCAACTGTTTGCCGATTTCCTGCTCTGCCACGGGCTTTCCCTGCATAAACTTCTCCAGCTTCTGCAAGTCCTTGTTGGAATAGAACGTAATACACTGACCTTCCCCTCCGTCACGACCGGCTCTCCCCGTTTCCTGATAATAACCTTCCAGACTTTTCGGAATATCATAATGTATCACAAAGCGCACATCGGGCTTATCAATTCCCATTCCAAAAGCGATGGTAGCTACAATCACATCTATATCCTCTTTCAGAAACCCGTCTTGATTGGCTGTGCGTGTAGCAGAATCCATGCCGGCATGATAAGCACGCGCATTGATTCCGTTAGCTTGAAGCACTTCGGCCAATTCTTCCACCTTCTTACGGCTCAAACAGTAGATAATACCTGATTTACCAGGATTAGCCTTGATAAACTTGATAATATCCCTGTCAATATTATTTGTCTTCGAGCGCACTTCGTAATACAGGTTCGGGCGATTGAAAGAGGACTTGAACTCCTGCGCATCCTGCATACCCAGATTTTTTTGAATATCCATACGCACTTTCGGAGTTGCTGTAGCAGTAAGGGCAATCACCGGCGCCTTTCCTATTTCATTAATAATAGGACGGATGCGACGGTACTCCGGACGGAAGTCATGCCCCCATTCCGAAATACAGTGTGCTTCATCCACCGCATAAAATGAGATCTTCACTCCTTTCAGGAAATCTACATTCTCCTCCTTTGTCAAGGATTCGGGAGCTACGTAGAGCAATTTGGTTTTGCCGCTCAGGATATCCGATTTAACCTGGTCTATAGCTGATTTGTTCAATGACGAATTTATAAAGTGTGCTACTCCGTCTTCCTCACTGAAATTACGCATGGCATCCACCTGGTTCTTCATCAATGCAATTAAAGGAGATATAACGATTGCTGTTCCATCCATGATAAGGGATGGCAACTGATAGCATAACGATTTACCACCGCCCGTAGGCATCAAAACAAATGTATCATTTCCGGCAAGCAGATTACGGATAATCGCTTCCTGATTACCTTTGAAAGTATCAAATCCAAAATACTTTTTTAATGCGTCCGTTAAATTTATATTCTCCGTCATTGTATCAATAGTTTTTCACGGTTTTCCCGATTTCTTGTTTTACATCTTTTGTTGCCTAACAAAGTTATAAACAAGTTCTCAAATTACACGAATATTTCGGGTAATATTTTTCAGAAGAATTGCATTTTTTCTTTCTCTCTCCCTTTATATCTTGATACTAAGCTGTTTGCATTCGCGAAATATTTGCCTTTCCCATCTGCTGTTTTGCAAAATCAAGTGTCACTTCGTACTTTTTCGCTTTCTGAGAGGGAATTTCAAACATAACGTCCATCATGATCGTTTCCACAATGGAACGTAATCCGCGTGCTCCTAACTTATACTCAATAGCTTTGTCTACAATATACTCGAATACTTCGGGTTGAAACTCCAGCTTGACCCCATCCATCTCAAATAATTTAACATACTGTTTGATAATGGAATTCTTCGGTTCCGTCAAGATATTGCGCAAAGCGGTTCTATCCAACGGATTCAGATAAGTCAAGATGGGCAGACGGCCTATGATTTCAGGAATCAGCCCGAATGATTTCAAATCCTGAGGGGCAATATATTGCATCAAGTTGCCGCGATCTATCTTCACCACGTCCTTTGCCGCGCTATAACCTACCACATGCGTATTCAAACGTTGCGCAATTTTGCGTTCAATACCATCAAATGCCCCACCACAAATAAACAGAATGTTTTTCGTATTGACCGGAATCATTTTCTGGTCGGGGTGTTTACGTCCTCCCTGAGGTGGCACATTCACGATAGATCCTTCCAGCAGTTTCAACAGACCTTGTTGTACACCTTCACCACTTACATCACGAGTAATGGAGGGGTTATCTCCTTTACGGGCAATCTTGTCAATCTCATCAATAAATACGATGCCTCTTTCAGCTTCCGCCACATTATAATCCGCTACTTGAAGCAGACGGGTTAAAAGACTCTCAATATCTTCACCCACATATCCGGCCTCTGTCAGCACGGTGGCGTCAACAATGGTAAACGGCACATGCAATAATTTGGCAATAGTGCGTGCCAGCAAGGTTTTTCCCGTTCCCGTACTACCTACCATAATGATATTGGACTTTTCAATCTCTATATCATCCTTATCCACTTTTTGGAGCAGACGCTTGTAATGATTGTAAACGGCAACGGAAAGATAGCGTTTGGCGTCATCCTGACCAATAATGTATTGGTCAAGAAATTCCTTGATTTCCTTTGGCTTCGGAAGTTCCTTCAAGTTCAACTCACCCGGTGCACCTTTTTTTTGATGCATGGCTTCCTGCATAATTTCATATGCCTGCTCCGAGCAACTGTCACAAATGCAGCCGTTCATTCCGGTTATCAGAAATCCGACTTCATTTTCCGAACGTCCGCAGAAACTACATTTCCTTCTACTGTTTCTAGGTGTTTTATTATCTTCCAATGTTTATTCCTTTAAATATCCAAGTTTCCTAATGCGTCTTTAAGAAAGAAGCCTGCATGAAATGATAGCGGGAACCTGGGTTGTTTTTAGTACTGTTATTCTTATCGAATGGAAATAAATACATTATAGAGCAGCCGGTTTGCGTGACAGCACCTCATCAATCATACCATATTCCTTAGCTTCCTGAGCTGTCATCCAGTAGTCACGGTCAGAGTCTGCCCATACTTTATCAAAATCCGTATGAGAGTGGTCTGCAATAATGGTATACAGTTCTTTCTTCAACTTTTGGATTTCACGGGCCGTGATCTCAATATCCGAAGCTTGTCCTTGCGCGCCTCCCATCGGCTGATGAATCATCACACGTGAATGAGTCAACGCAGAACGTTTACCTTCTGTTCCCGCAACCAACAGCACGGCTGCCATCGAAGCGGCCATACCTGTACAGATCGTGGCAACATCACTATTAATGAACTGCATGGTATCATAAATACCTAATCCGGCGTAAACAGATCCTCCGGGAGAATTGATATAAATAGATATATCTTTACCAGACTCTACTGAGTCCAAATATAAAAGCTGCGCCTGGAGTGTATTGGCTGTATAATCATCAATCTGTGTACCCAGAAAAATAATTCTGTCCATCATCAGTCGGGAAAACACATCCAACTGAGTCACATTCAACTGACGCTCCTCCAAAATGTAAGGATTCAGATATCCTTGCGACTTGATGACATCATCCAGCACCATACTGTTCATCCCCAAATGCTTGGTAGCAAATTTTCTAAAATCATCCATAATCTAATGGTTTAGTTATTAGTAACAAAAAAGGGTTTTCAACCTCTATTTTTCAAACAAACAAAAGTACAAAAAAATACGGTTAACGTATCCAATACTCTTATCTATAACGAAAATTTATGGTCAAAAACCCCTTTTTTAGAAAGTTTTAGCAATCACTTACTTCGACTTACTAAGTTATTATTCAAACATTTTGTTGAATTCTTCCATAGAAACCGTTTTGTGGTTTAAAGTAGCCTTAGCTTTCAATGCGGCAGAAAGTTTGCTTTCAGCAGCACGGTTTACCAAACCTTCTACAGATTCCTGCTTCTTCAACATTTCTTTTGCATAGTTCTCTAGAACTTCTTCAGGGATATTCAACATTCCGTATTGAGCAAACTGAATGCGAGTTGCTTCCTTGGCCATATTCATCACATCGGCTTGTTCCACTTTAATCTCATTATTCTTGAGCAATTGCTCTTTAATCAGATGCCAAGTCAGTTCTTCGATACTCTTGTCATAGTTTTCAGCGACAAAAGCTTCACCCTTCTCTTCATTATTCAGCAACATGATACGCTTCAGTAACGCATCGGGGAATTCCAACTTACCAATCTTATTAACCAAATATTCACGAACATCGATCAAGAATTTATAATCGCTATCTGATTCGAACTGCTTTGCAATTCCTTCTTTGATCTTAGCGCGGAATTCTTCCTCACTGCTTACAGTGCCTTCGCCAAATACATTGTCGAACAATTCCTGGTTCAACTCAGCGGGAACCATACGGGTGATCTCTTCCACCTGGAAGCTGAAGTTACCTTTCACACCGGCAACTTCCTCTTTCTTTATCTTCAATAAAGAAGAAAGTTCAGCTTCATTATTATCAAATGCTACAGCAGGATTAAATACCAGCACATCATTTACTTTAGCACCGTTAAATATAGCCTTTTGCTCATCATTCTTCATATAAGCCGGCATCATTACCGCACCTTCTACCTGAATACCGCCTTCTTTAGTATTTCCATTTTCATCCAATTCAGCCAACAGACCTTTAATCATGTCTTTGTCTTCATACTGCTCTACTTTATCATATTTTGCAGCACGCTGAGTATACATTTTAACCTGCTGTTCTATCAGTTCGTCTGAAACTTCGATAGTATAGTAATCCACTGTATCCGCAGCTGAGATTTCAGCTGTAAATTCAGGAGCCAAAGCGATGTCGAACACAAATTCAAAATCTTCTTGCGTATCGAAATCGATAGGTTTCATCTTTTCTTCATTAGGCAACGGCATACCCAACATATTCACTTTGTTGTCGCGGATATATTCGTTTACCTTTTCCTGCATCATTTTATCAACCTCTTCTACAAGGACAGACTTGCCAAATTGTTTTTTAATCAAACTCATAGGCACCATACCCGGACGGAATCCCGGAATATTAGCTTTCTGACGGTAAGTCTTCAGTGTCTTTTCTACTCTTGCCTGATAATCAGCTTTTTCCAGTTTTAAAGTAAGCAATGCACTCACTTTGTCAACGTTTTGCAATGAAATATTCATTCTGAACTTTATTTATTTAATTATTACTTCTTTCTGTTTTTCACCAAAGAGGTTGCAAAATTAGTGTTTAATCTTTCAATAACCAAATACACAGACTAAAAAATACTAATTGACAGCAGAAAGTATCCATTTAAAATGACTGACTAAGAAACCGATTCAAAAAAAAGAAAAAAAAGTTGTTTTTCTTCTTGCAAATTCAAAATTTATGCGTTCCTTTGTGCCCGACTGGTGATACTAATTATAGCTAGTGATTTTTATTACAAGGTTTTACTTTTGTACGAATAGCACTTACGTAAACTCTCTGTCGTTCGAATCCCCTACTTCATTAATAATCACCACTCAGAGAGTATTTTTTATTTTAATTATTTTTATTTTTTCACTATGAACATGTATGTTGGAAACCTTAACTACCGTGTTAAGGAAGGAGATTTGGAACAAGCAATGGCGGCTTATGGAGTTGTTACTTCTGTAAAAGTTATCAAAGACCGCGAAACAGGTAAATCTAAAGGATTTGCATTTGTTGAAATGGAAAATGACGCAGAAGCAGCCCAGGCCATGAATGAACTGAACGGCTCGGAATTCATGGGACGCCAATTGGTAATCAAGGAAGCAAGACCTAGAGACTAATTACTTATCTGATACAATCAAAAAAAAAGCTCTGAGCAAATTCAGAGCTTTTTTTATATCCCACATCTCCGGTTTTATACATTTTTTCCCTGCCTGTCCTTTTCCGCCAATTGAAAATCCTTACGGCGAAGCACAAAATTAGTGCCTAGATATTTCTCACGGACAACAGGATTTTCCGCTAGTTCTTCAGGGGTTCCCTGAAACAGAATTTTTCCTTCAAACAACAGATACGCACGGTCGGTCAAGCGCAACGTTTCCAATGCATTATGGTCGGTAATTAAAATACCGATATTTTTATCTTTCAATTTCCATACAATATGCTGGATATCCTCTACGGCAATAGGATCTACTCCTGCAAACGGTTCATCCAACATAATAAACTTAGGGTCGATAGCCAGACAACGCGCAATCTCCGTACGACGACGCTCGCCTCCTGAAAGCTGGTCTCCCAAATTCTTACGTACTTTCTGCAAACGGAACTCGGCAATCAAGCTTTCCAGTTTGTCCTTTTGATATTCCGGAGTAGTATTAGTCAACTCCAGCACAGAGGCAATATTATCCTCCACGCTCATCTTACGAAAAACTGAAGCCTCCTGTGCTAAATATCCAATGCCATTCTGAGCACGCTTATATACAGGATAACTGGTAATATCCAAGTCATTTAGGAATATATGCCCCTCATTCGGCACGATAAGTCCCGTAGTCATATAAAACGAAGTAGTCTTACCGGCACCATTCGGTCCCAATAACCCAACAATCTCTCCCTGCTTCACATCAAAAGAAACATGACTTACTACCGTACGCTTGCCGTATTTCTTCACCAGATTTTCTGTACGAAGTATCATACGGTTGTCATCGGTCACTGTATTTTGTTGTTCTATTTCCTGCTCTGACATATCCATGTATTTTGCGACAAAAATACTAAAAAAGTTTAGGAAACGCATAACAGAACAGAAAATCAGAACTTCTTTTGCATTTATATAGACAAAAAAGGCTACTTTTGCAGGAAATTGTGAAAACTATGATGATAAGACCCATAACAACCGTAGGGAAATATATCATGCTGATGGGGCGTACTTTTGCTCGTCCGGAACGTATGCATATGTTTTTCAAGCAATATCTCAATGAGATGGTACAGTTGGGAGTAAATTCCATCGGTATTGTACTGCTTATTTCTTTTTTCATTGGTGCCGTAATTACCATTCAAATCAAATTAAACATCGAAAGCCCGTGGATGCCCCGTTTTGTGGTAGGCTACACCACCCGCGAAATCATGTTGCTGGAATTCTCCTCCTCCATCATGTGCTTGATCCTGTCAGGAAAGGTAGGTTCTAATATTGCCTCCGAAATAGGAACCATGCGTGTAACCCAACAGATTGATGCATTGGAAATCATGGGGGTCAATTCCGCCGGATACCTTATTCTTCCTAAAATTATAGCTTTGATGACAATGATTCCTTTTTTGGTTATTTTCAGCATATCCTCGGGGATTATTGGTGCCTTTTGCACCTGTTGGTTCGGAGGAGTCATGAATGCCGAGGATCTGGCCTATGGTCTGCAATATAGTTTTCAGGAATGGTTTGTATGGTGCAGTTTTATTAAATCTATCTTTTTCGCTTTCATCATTTCCAGTGTATCTGCTTATTTCGGTTACACGGTAGAAGGAGGTTCTATTGCAGTAGGTAAAGCCAGTACAGATTCTGTAGTAATGAGCAGTGTACTCATTCTATTTTCCGATTTAGTATTAACACAACTTTTAATGGGATGATACAAGTTAAATCATTATATAAATCATTCGAGGGAAAAGACGTATTGGTGGATATCAATGCTACTTTTAACAATGGTAAGACCAATCTGATTATCGGTCAGAGCGGTTCCGGGAAGACGGTATTAATGAAGTGTATCGTCGGTTTGCTGACTCCTGAGAAGGGCGAGATTCTGTATGACGGACGCAACTTCCTCAACATGAATAAAAAAGAAAAAAAGACATTGCGCCGCGAAATGGGAATGATTTTCCAAAGTGCCGCCTTGTTCGACTCTCTTACCGTACTAGAGAATGTAATGTTTCCATTGGATATGTTCTCAAACGATACGTATCGTGACCGCGTAAAACGCGCCCAATTCTGCCTGGACCGTGTGAACCTGGTTGAGGCACAAAGCAAATATCCGGGAGAAATCAGTGGTGGTATGCAAAAGCGTGTAGCAATTGCACGTGCCATAGCTTTAAATCCCCAGTATTTGTTTTGTGATGAACCTAATTCCGGCCTGGACCCTAAAACCTCCCTGGTAATTGATGAACTGATTCATGACATAACTACAGAGTATAATATGACCACTATTATCAATACTCACGATATGAATTCCGTTATGGGAATCGGCGACAGTATTCTCTATATTTATCAAGGACATAAGGAATGGGAAGGAACAAAAGATGATGTGTTCACTGCTACCAATGAACGGCTGAATAATTTTATCTTTGCATCTGATCTGCTCCGCAAGGTGAGAGAAGTGGAAGAACATAGAAAATAATGATAAAATGATTAGTGGTTAATAACCAGCGGATATCACGGTGAAAACCATTAACCACTAATCATTAACCACTATTCTTATTTCTGTCTGATAAAGATATTTATCGGCGTTCCTGACAAATTCCATTTCTCACGTATCTTGTTTTCAAGGAAACGCTTATAAGGCTCTTTCACGTATTGCGGCAAATTAGCAAAGAACACAAAAGAAGGAACCTGTGTGTTTGGCAACTGCGTACAATATTTAATCTTGATATACTTACCTTTATTTGAAGGAGGCGGATAAGCCTCGATCAACGGAAGCATTTCTTCATTCAGACGAGCTGTCGGAATACGGGTAGTACGTGCCTGATATACTTCTTTTGCAGTTTCCAGCACCTTGAAAATACGTTGTTTTGTCAAAGCGGAAGCAAAGATGATAGGAAAATCAACAAACGGTGCCAGACGGGAACGAATGGCTTCCTCATAAGTTTTCATCACTTTGGCATTCTTGTTCTCTACCAAGTCCCATTTGTTCACCACTACCACCAAACCTTTCTGATTACGTTGAATGAGAGAGAAGATATTCAAATCCTGTCCTTCAATGCCGCGGGTGGCATCCAGCATAAGAATACACACATCCGAATTCTCAATAGAACGGATAGAGCGAATGACAGAATAATATTCCAAATCCTCGCTTACCTTATTCTTCTTACGGATACCGGCAGTATCTACCAGATAAAAGTCAAAACCAAACTTTTCATAACGGGTATAAATAGAATCGCGGGTAGTACCTGCAATCTCTGTTACAATATTACGGTCCTCCCCGATAAAGGCATTGATGATAGAAGATTTTCCGGCATTCGGACGTCCTACTACTGCAAAACGAGGGATATCCTCATCCAGCAGTTCTTCACCCTCCTTACTGAATTTACCTACCACCAGATCCAACAATTCCCCTGTACCGCTTCCGCTTAATGCAGAAATACAATAGGGATCACCCAGCCCCAATTTATAAAATTCGGCAGCATTATATTGCAGTTCATTATTATCAGTCTTGTTAGCTACCATAATAACAGGTTTCTTTGTACGCCGCAAAATAGAGGCTACAGCCATATCCAAATCGGTAACCCCGTTCACTACATCCACAACAAACAAGATTACATCCGCTTCATCTATGGCAAGACTTACCTGTTTACGGATCTCTTCCTCAAAAACATCATCCGAGTTTACTACCCATCCACCGGTATCAACGACAGAAAACTCATGTCCCACCCATTCCGACTTGCCATACTGACGGTCGCGGGTAGTTCCTGCCTGCTCGTTTACAATTGCCTGACGCGTTTTGGTCAGACGATTAAAAAGTGTAGACTTTCCCACATTGGGGCGTCCTACGATTGCTACTAAATTTCCCATTTTCTTTCTTGTTTACGGCTATCACAGTCGATTTTAATCCATTTGATACCCAAAGTTCTTTAATTCTTTGTCCGAGCTTCTCCAATCCTTATCAACTTTCACAAAGGTTTCCAGATAAATAGACTTTTGGAAAAAATGTTCCAACGTTTTACGAGCCTCTGTAGCCACCTTCTTCAATGCCCTGCCCTGCTTACCTATAATAATACCTTTTTGCGATTCACGTTCCACATAAATCACAGCATTGATATGGATACTCTTAGCATCTTCCTTAAATTGCTCCACTACCACTTCTACAGAATAAGGAATCTCCTTATCATAATAAAGCAAAATCTTCTCGCGGATAATCTCGGTGACAAAGAAACGCGCCGGTTTGTCTGTCCACTGATCCTTACCGAAATAGGGGGGTGAATCGGGCAGCAATTCCTTGATACGCTTCATTACCGTATCCACATTGAATTTAGAAGTAGCGGAAATCGGAATAATTTCAGCTTGAGGAAGCTGTTCGTGCCATGCTTCCACCAACTTGACCAAATCTTCCTGATTGGTCAAATCTATTTTATTAATTAACAATAAGACAGGAACCTTGACATTACGGACTTTTTCTATAAAGTCCGCATTTTTATCCGTTTTCTCCACCACATCTGTCACATACAGCAATATATCCGCGTCCACCAATGCCGACTCTGAGAAGTTCAACATAGATTCCTGTAACTTGTAGTTTGGCTTCACTACTCCCGGAGTGTCCGAGAATACAATCTGCATATCGTCCGTATTCAAGATTCCCATGATACGATGACGAGTTGTCTGCGACTTGAACGTTGCAATAGAAATACGTTCCCCCACCAGCAAATTCATCAGTGTCGACTTGCCTACGTTGGGGTTTCCTACTATGTTTACAAATCCTGCCTTATGCATAATTCTTTCATTTTATTGGTTACAGACAAAAAAACGCATCGGAATACGGATGCGTTCATTTGTATTTGTAGTTTAATGATTATTATCTCTTACTACCATCGTAACCCCATTTCACATAAACGGCTCCATAGGTAAAACCTGCGCCGAAAGCTGTAAATATCAGGTTATCTCCTTTCTTCAGCTGCTTTTCGTAATCCCAAAGACACAACGGAAGTGTAGCACCACTGGTATTACCATATCGCTGAATATTAATCATTACCTTTTCCAAGGGAACTTCCAAGCGAGAGGCTACCGCATCAATAATACGCAGATTAGCCTGATGAGGAATTACCCAGTCGATATTATCTTTATTCAAACCATTCTTTTCGGCAATAGTCGCTGTAATATCCGACATATTGGAAACAGCATATTTAAATACTGTTCTTCCTTCCTGATAAAGATAATGCATCTTATGATCAACAGTGAAATAAGAAGGAGGACATACAGAACCACCGGCTTTCATGTGAAGAAAAGGAAGTCCCTTACCATCTGTACGAAGAATAGAATCCATAATACCATAATCTTCTGTAGTAGCTTCCACCATACATGCTGCTGCACCATCACCAAAGATAGGGCAAGTTGCACGATCCTGGTAGTTTACCATAGATGACATCTTATCTGCACCGACAATAATAATCTTTTTATGTCTTCCCGATGCGATAAGTGAAGCAGCAGTTTCCATTAAATACAAAAAGCCGCAGCAGGCAGCCTGCAAATCAAATGCAAATGCATTTTTCAATCCCAGCTTATCACACAGGATAGAAGCAGTGGAAGGGAAATGATAGTCAGGAGTAGTAGTTGCTACGATTACTGCATCAATGTCATCCGGATTAGAAGCTGTTTTCTGCATCAGTTGTTTGGCAGCCTTACGCGCCATATACGATGTACCTAATCCTTCTTCATTCAGAATACGTCTTTCTTTAACTCCGATTCGAGTCATAATCCATTCATCATTGGTATCTACCATTCTTGAAATCTCTTCGTTAGTCAAGACATAATCTGGTACATATCCACCGACTCCTGTTATTACTGCATTTATTTTTTCCATCATTCCAATTTAATTAGTTTATACCCTTACAAAAAAGTAGCCGACAGAGCCGAAGCTCGCCGGCTTTATTTTATAAAACGTACAAACGTGTTTAAAGCTACTGATTAGACAGCAGCTTCTTTTTCGATTGCTAACTTACCTCTATAATAACCGCAAGCTCCACATACAGTGTGGTAAACATGCCATTCGCCGCAGTTAGGACAGATAGCTAAAGTAGGAGCAACTGCTTTATCATGAGTTCTTCTCTTTGCAGTTCTCGTTTTTGATTGTCTTCTTTTAGGATGTGCCATTTTTCTAAACTTTAATTATTATCTAATATTTTCTTTAATTCATTCCATCTCGGATCTATTTCCTGGGGCCCTTCGCTGATATCTCCTTCGGGTAACTCCACCGCTATGTCATCATCATCTTCATCATCCGCCGAAATGCGCAAATGCTTACTCAGCTTGCCAACCATGCCTTTGTTGCATTTCCCAGGCGCATGTACATGCTTCATGGGAATATTCAAGGCTATAAACTCATACAAAAACCATGCGATGTTAATATACCCATCTTCTTCAGGTACTACAACTATGTCGCCCTCTTCCGCAAATGAAGAACCTAACTTTACTTTCAGTTTATCTGAAGTTGAAACAGGTAATTCCATTTCATCCAAGCAACGGTCACACGGTACAATGACAAAGCCTTCAGTTTGAAAATCCAACAGAAAAACACCGGATGTCTTTTTCACATTCAGTTCTACTGCCAGTTTCCCTTTCTGTACTTCCGGTCCATCCAGATCTACAAAGAATTGATTATCCAGCGTAAACTCATACTTAGCAGAGTCCGCTTTCATATTCTTCAATTCAATCTTATATTTATCAAACTTTCCCAAAGCAATACTATATAAATCGGGCGACAAAGATACGAATAATATTCCAATATGTATAATATAAGTGCGTATTTTTCAAATATAAATTAGACATATATTATTTTTAGCGCATAATTTAGCGTTTTTTTGAAGTGTGTTTGCCTTTCATATCTCATATCAGTGATTTTCATTGTACACTTCTTCCCTTTATACTCCACTATCCCTTTTCGGCTCATGCAGCTTGCATAAAGGCCCTATTATCATCTCCCGGTTCTCTATCAGGGCAGGTCTTCAGACCTGCCTGTTCTATTTCCAGTCCCTATTCCAAGGCATAAGTACCCGGCGAGGGTTTCCGGAACCGCTTCCGCCGGAGAAAGGACATGGCGGAGCCTTCCGGACAGTTCCGTGGGAAACGTATCCACACCCACGGGAAAGATAAGGCTTTTAACTAATTCCCCCAAGTTTTCAAACTGAGCCGAAAAAACGGTAGAGGTCACATTTCACACGTGCGGATACAAAAAAAGCCTCCGGAACTTCTTCAAGTCCGGAGGCTTCAATCAAAACGGCGGCTACCTACTCTCCCACTGTGACGCAGTACCATCGGCGTGACAAGGCTTAACTTCTCTGTTCGGAATGGGAAGAGGTGGAACCCTTGTGCTATAGCCACCTGAATAAGGTTGACATATTGTTGAGCTGTTATCGTAATTTCATTCTGTAGTAAAAACCAAAGGTATACACCATCCGACATATAAGGAAAGTGAACGGGCAATTAGTAATGCTCGGCTTTGATGTCTCCATCTTTACACCTGCATCCTATCAACGTCGTAGTCTACAACGACCCTGAGAAATCTAATCTTGTGGCCGGCTTCGTACTTAGATGCTTTCAGCACTTATCCGATCCAGACTTAGATACCCGGCAATGCACCTGGCGGCACAACCGGCAAACCAGAGGTCTGTCCAACACGGTCCTCTCGTACTAGTGTCAGAGCCACGCAAATTTCATACGCCCACGATAGATAGAGACCGAACTGTCTCACGACGTTCTGAACCCAGCTCGCGTGCCACTTTAATGGGCGAACAGCCCAACCCTTGGGACCTTCTCCAGCCCCAGGATGTGACGAGCCGACATCGAGGTGCCAAACCACTCCGTCGATATGAGCTCTTGGGAGGGATCAGCCTGTTATCCCCGGAGTACCTTTTATCCTTTGAGCGATGTCCCTTCCATACGGAAACACCGGATCACTATGCTCTAGTTTCCTACCTGATCGACTTGT